>JAJRTI010000667.1 GCA_024278415.1 Planctomycetota bacterium
CGCATCATCTCGGCCCTGACTTTCTGTGAGCCGCCGCCGAACTCGGGCTCCAAGCGATACGCGCAGTAGACAAGGCCATCGAGGTTGACCGCGGAGCGGCCCTGGCCGCCGAGCCACCAGGCGTCGGTGCGCGCGAGCATGGGTTGGAGGAAGTGGTCTCGGATGAACTCCCCGTACCGCCGGCGCTGGCTGGGCTTGGTCGTGAACGCGTGCGCGTGCATGTAGCTCTCGACGAATGCGCCGCTGAGCGTGCGCACGCGCGGCATGAGCCACTCCGCGTCGCTCTCGGCCGCGGCTTCGTCGGCCGGGTCGCCCGTCAGCCGAGCGTAGGCATAGGCTGTCAGGAGCGTGCAGCCGATGGTATACGTGTTGAGTTCCGGCGCGTAGATGCGCGTGGGCTTGTCGAGCTTCTTGGTGGGGCGTTGGCCGTAGTCGCTGAGGCACCAACCGACGCCGATGCCGCCGCCTTCGCAGCGGAAGCTGTCGCGGTACGCCATGTACTTGCGCAGGCTGGCCATGAGGCGTTTCTGCTCGTCGCCCTAGGTGTAGCTCACGAGCCGCGCGACCGCCAGCGCGATCTCGCCGCCGTCCGCGACGTAGCAGGCCTCGCCCCTGGAGGTGATGCCGTAGCCCATGCGGTATCCGCCGTCGTCCCGCTGCTCCGAGATGATCGCGTTGGCCCAGTTGAGCGCGGTTTGGAGATAGCGCTTGTCGCCGGTCAGGTCGTACGCGGCCGCGAGCCCGCGCACCGCGCGGTGGTCGACGAAATACCACGAGCCGCTGAACTTCGCGTCGTCCTTGCCCTGCTCGACAAGGAAGTCGCCTACGTCGCGTAGGGCCTGGCGCGTGTCGAGGGAGACTTCGAGCCGGGACGCGCCGGCCGCGAGGCCCTTCGCTTCGACCGTGGCGCGGGCGCGAAAACGCTGCCAGTCGAAGTCGCCAGCCGGCACGGAGAGCGCCACGACGCGCGTCCACGCGTACGGCGCGAGCTTCGCGCGCGTCACGAACGGCCGCTCTTCGCCGCGGGACACCAGCGTTGAGCGGACCTCGACCTCGGCCGGCGCGTCGCCGCGGTTGAAGACCGGCAACTCGATGTTCATGACCACGTCACGCTCCCGCGGGACGAAGTGCGGCTTGAGCCGGCCCCAGGTGATGCCGGCCGCGACGAACTTGGCCATATTCGCGAGTCCCTCGCGCAGGGGTTCGTGCGCGAGCAGGTCCGTGCCTTGGAGGCCGAAGGCCGCCCACACGCTGTGCGCGTACGGGCCGCGGTCGTGGAGCCCCAGCGCAGCCGCCGGGCCGCGCGCGGTGTCGGCGCCGTACCATAAGCACGGCACGAACTGCGCTCGCGTGTTCACATGGCCGAAAAGCTTGCGCGTTCCGCGGATCTTGGGGGAAGCGAGCGCTCCGGCTTTGAGCGCGATGCCGGAAAACGCGCCTTCAACAGCAGGACCGGGCATGAGGTTCTGGCCGGCCGCCGGCGTGAGCGTTTGCACGTCCGCGACTCGGCCCGCGCTCTGGAAGCCGCTGAGCAAGACCGCGCCGCGTTCGTTGCGCGTTCCGAAAAAGCGTCCGGCCAGCAACGCTCCCGGCGATGCAAGCTGGGACTTGGCGATTTGTTCGCCGCGTACAGACGCGCGGCACAGCCGGGCGCCGCGCACCGCGAACGCGTGCGCGCCTTTGCCGACCATGCCTGCGGGGAAGCCGAGCCAGAGGCTCGCGGCCTCGGCCGGTTTCACATGATCGTAGCCCTTGCCGCGCGACTTCGTCGCGTACGACACGAAGCTCCCGAAGTGCACGCGGTACTCGGTCCAGTCGAGGGTGAGGGGCACGACGTATTTCCAACGCGAGCCGTCGCGGCCCATGATCTCCAGCGCGAGGTAGGGCGTGTTTGCGTCGCCCTTGGCCTCGAACACGATCAACTCCGCGTCGTCTGGGAGCTTGTCGAAGGTCGCGCCCGCGTACGCGTACTGTTGAAGGTTGGGCGTGGCGAAACGCAGATGTCCGGCCCCGGCCGCAGACACTTCGAGCTTGTCCTGTTTGCCGGCGTTGCGCGCCTTCCACATCTCGCTGTCATCGAGGCGCATGCACACGCCCGTGTCCGCGGTCCCCGGCGTCCAACCGCCGCGTGTCTTGAAGATGGGCCGCGTGAACGGCAGGCCTTCGAGCGAGATGAACGAGCCGCCGTTGGTGAGGTAGTGCTGGAGCGCTTGGCCTGCCATCGCCGGAAAGACATTGGGATAGGGGATCACGAGCAGGGCAATCTGGGACGGCGAGAGCTTCTCCTTCGAGCAGAGGTCTTGCGTGGTCAGCTTCTGCACCGCGAAACCGCGCTGCTCGAGCAGCTTGGCGACTGCGTTGGGATCGGTCGATGGCTTGATGCCGAGGCCGGGGTCGACCCACACAGCCGCGGTCTTGGCGGAGCCGGGAGGTCTCGCCTGGTGCGACGGATCGAGGGTGAGCGACACGTCGTCGAGCCACACCTCGCCGGCCGCGCCGCCCTTGCCCCACAAGGAGAAGCGCACCTTGCACGTGGCCGCGCCAGGCGGGATGGGCCGGTCCGAGTCCGCGCCGAACGTAGCCGTCTGCTTACGCCAATCGAACGCGGCATCCTTTGGGCCGATGGTCATCGCGCTATACATGCGCAGGAACTGCCCGTCCGCGTCGTAGAAGTAGAGCCGCAGGCCGAAGCTTCCGCGCGTGAGGCCGGCGTTCTTGATCCATGCGGACGCGACGTAGCGGCGCCGCCGGAACAGATCCTCGCCGATCACGAGCGGCCGCTCACTGTCGATGCCCGCGACCTGGCCGTCGACCTTGAAGCGCACGCACTTGGCTCCGGCATGAGCGTTCGCGGCGACGCCCGCGCGTGGATCCCCGAACGACGCCTGCCACTGTACAAGCTCGTGCTCGAAGCCGGGGTTGGGGATCATGTTGTCTTGGCCCCATACAGCTAACGGCAACACCGCCACCATGGCGAGGAAGGAATGAAAGAGGGCTCTACCTTGATGGCGCATTTCGAGTCTCCATGTACATCAGGTTAGTCCTAGCGCGGCCTGCGGGATGTTGGGAAAGGCCCAGCGTTTGTTAGTTGTGGGCCCAATCGCCACCATCGGTTTCACCCTCCAGTCGCTCCAGCGCTGGGATGAACTCGCCCGCCAGCCACGCGTCGAAGTCGTAGTGCTCCCGTATCGTCTGGCGCGCGTTTTCGCCGACGCGCTTGCGTTCCGCGGGGTCGTCGATGAGCGCGGCGATGCGTTGCGCGGCCGCGTCGGGGTCGTGGGGGTCAATGATGATGATGTTCTCGCCGTCCACGAACTCCGGGTGTGTGCGGATCGCGTGGGAGTCCACGTGCAGGCACGGCACGCCGAGCGCCATGGCTTCCAGCAGGCACGTGCGCAGCTCCGTGTCGCCCTGCACGCTCGTGTTGTCGAGTTGGGACACGTGGAAGTCCGCGCGCGCGACGTAGCTCGCCACCTCGTCGTCGGCCACCGACTCCGCCGGCACCCATACAATGTCGTCGCGCTCTTTCAGTCGGTCCACCCGGTCGAAGAACTCGCGCTCGTGCGCGAAGCGATTGAGGAACGCGTTGCGCCGAACCGCTCCCATGACCACAAGCTGCGCGTTGGGGTGCGTCTGTCTGATCCGCTCGTACGTGGGCAGGAA
>JAJRTI010000668.1 GCA_024278415.1 Planctomycetota bacterium
CCAGCCGGACCAAGAGCGAGCCGGTCGCGGTCTCCGCCACTTCGCCGGCTGCGTCGAGGATCACGCCTTCGTCCGCGCCCCCGTCGAGCGCGGCCTGCCGCGCGAACATGCAGTACATGTAGTTGAGCGACTTGTGCGGCGACAACGGCGGCGAGTAGCCGTCCCGCACGACGTGCAGGCGCCAGCCTTTGGCGTAGTCCGGCTCGTGGTATTCCCGCACCGAGGCGATGACGGTCGCTGCGTGCGCCTGGGGCAAGCCGAGCCCCGCGGCCTCCCCGCGCGTGGCCATGATCTTCACCGCAGCGACACAGGACTCAAGCCTATTGCGCGCCAGCAATTCGCCTAGCACCGCCGGCCAGTCTGCATCGAGTTCCGCGTCAATGCGAAACGCGGCAAGGCTATGGCTCAACCGAGCGAGGTGCTCGTCCAAGTAGAGCACGCGGCCCTGCTGTGCCCGCAAGGTCTCGAACACCCCATCCCCGTACAACAAACCGCGGTCCATAGGCGACACGCGCGCTTCATGCACAGGGACAAACTCGCCATCGAGCCAGAGGACCGCGGCTAGCTGTTCGTTCGTCATGGTGGTCTCTCGGTATTCCGTATTCCGTATTGCGTATTCAGACTCGCACTCCGAGATACGGAATATGCACTACGCACTGCCTTTGCCCTTCCTCAGCCGTTCGACGATCTCGAAGAACGTCCTGCCCTTGTGAAGCGTCTCCTCGTACTCGTCTTGCGGATCGGAATCATACACGCAACCGCCGCCCACGGATAGGTGGCACTGGCCGTTGCGCACGATCGCGGTGCGAATCGCGATGTTCAAATCCATATTGCCGTGCCAGCCGAAGTAGCCAATCGAGCCGGTGTACACGTGCCGCGCATGCCGCTCCAACTCATCGATGATCTCCATCGAGCGAATCTTGGGGCAGCCGGTAATGGATCCGCCGGGAAACGTGCCGCGCAGGATATCGCCGGGCGTCACGCGCTCGCACAATTCTCCGCGCACGATCGACACGAGATGGTACACGTTCTCATACGCTTCGAGACGCTTGTGCTCGGCCACTTTCACACTGCGGGCCTCGCAGATGCGGCCCAAATCGTTGCGCAGGAGGTCCACGATCATCGACAGTTCCGCATCATCTTTAGGGCTGGTGGCGAGTTCGTTCCGCCAGCGGGCGTCCTCCTCAGGCGCCGCGCTGCGCGGCCGCGTGCCCTTGATCGGCCGCGTCTCGATGGCCTTGCCGCGGTGAAGCAGGAACCGCTCCATGGACGTGCATAGGACCTGGTGGTCGCCCCCCTGCACGAACGCATAGAACGGCGCCGGGTTGAGTCCATACAGCGCCACCCACAACTCGAAAGGGTCGCCTTCGAACGCAGCGCTGAACCGCTGCGACATGTTCACCTGATAGACGTCGCCATTGCGGATGTAGTCGCGAATGCGACTGACCGCGGCGAGGTAGTCATCGTGCGCGAAATCACTGCGCAGCTCGCCCACGCTCAAGGCCAGAGCCGGCGCCGGCACAGGCGCCGCGCAAGCCGGTTCCACGTCGTCTCCGTACGCAATAACCAAGGACTCCAGCCGGCCGGCCCCGCGGTCATGCACGAGCACCCGGCGCGGCCACATGAGCAACAGGTCTGGCAGATCGAGATCATCCTCAACGGTCTGAGGCAGACGCTCGATGACGTTCTTGAGATCATAAGCGACGTAGCCGACCGCACCCCCGGCGAACGGTTCCACCTCCAAACCGAAATCGGGCTGCATGCTCGCGGCCACACGGTCGAGGATATCGAGCGGGTGCGCGTCGAGGCGATGGCGCTCCCTGCCGATACACAATTCGACGGCCCCCCCCTTGCTCTTGAGCACAGCGTACGGATCCCAAGCCGCGATCGAGTGCTGGGCCGCGTCGTGCTCTCCGCCGCTGAGGAGCATCACGGATGGGGCCTGTTTCGCCACGCTGCGCGCATAGGCCAAGAAGTCGGCGTCGGTCGCCGCGGCCGAAAGCGTGTCCAAGCGCCCCAAGTGGGCCGGGCGCGGGTTGTCTAGTGCGTCATGCATCGTGCAGCGCGAGGAAGTTCGCGGCGAGCGCCTTGCCGTGCTCCGTAAGGAACGACTCAGGGTGGAACTGTACGCCCCAAATGGGGTAGCGCGTATGCTCCAGAGCCATCACAACGCCGTCCTCTGCGTGCGCAGTGATGGCGAGGTCCGGCGACTGAACCTCGCAGCAGAGCGAGTGATACCGCGCGGCCCAGAAAGGCGACGGCACTGCCGCAAAAATGCCTCGCCCACAGTGTTGGACGCGGTGCTTCTTGCCGTGCACCGGCACGGGCGCCATCACGGTGCGTCCGCCGAAGACCTCGTTGATCACCTGCATGCCGAGGCATACGCCGAGCGTCGGCACGCGTGGGCCAAAGCGTTCGACCACCGCCATGCTGACGCCCGCGTGCGCAGGGTCCTTAGGCCCGGGGGAGATGCAAATCCACGTTGGGGCAAGCGCGTCGATCTCCTCCAGCGTGATCGCGTCATGGCGGTACACGTCGACCTCGACATCAAACTCGTAGAAGAGCTGCACGAGGTTGAACGTGAACGAGTCGTAGTTGTCGATCATCAGCAGGCGCATGGCATGAGCGGAGGTTTTCGGTTGTCGGTTCTCGGTGTTCGAACCGCGGCGAACGGCATGGGCCGCGGTCCTGTCCACCCACAAGAAAAGCCACCCCGGGTCGAGAGTCGGGATGGCTTGCGCCTGGCATAACTCGCGATCGCTTGCCCCGTCTTGCGAGAGCGGAGCAGGCAGGCCTATAATCAGGCCGACTTCAGCTATACACGTATTGTCGGAATCCGCTCGCCCAATGTCAAGAGGAGTGCCCCCATGCTTCACGTTGGCCTTATCGGAGTCGGCGGCATCGCCCGCCGGCATCTCGAAGCGTACCGCACGCACCCGCAGATCGCGTCGCTATCGGCCGCGGACGCGAACGCGGACACGATCGCGTCCGCGGGCTACGACTTCCGCACAACCACGGCCGACTACCGCGACCTCCTCTCGGACAACGCGATCACAGTCGTGGACATCTGCCTCCCCCACCATCTGCACGCGCCGGCCGCGATCGCCGCGTTTGAGGCCGGCAAGGACGTGATCATGGAGAAGCCCCTCGCGCGCACCGAGGCCGAGGCGCGGCCCATCGTCGAGGCCGCGCACCGCGCGGGCAAGCGCCTCTTCGTTTCGATGAACCAATGCTTCTTCCCCTACCACGTCAAGGCCAAGGAGCTGATCGACACTGGCGAGATCGGCCGGCCCTTCATGGCGGTCTTCAACATCATGGGCAACGAGTTCCTTCGCATGAACCAAGCGGACCACTGGAAAGGCACGTGGGACCTGGCTGGCGGCGGCGCTATGATCGACACTGGCTACCACGCGCTCTACACCATGATCCGATTCTTCGGCATGCCCACCGCGGTCATGGCCGCGGCCAAGCGGCTGCTCGTCGAGCCTGACAACAAGGCCGACGACAACACCGCGGTCATCCTCGAATGGGAGGGCCGCATGCTCGGCACGATCTCCATCAGCTACACGGTTGGCTCGGAACCCTGGAGCGAGCATCGTTACATCTACGGCTCTGAGGGGTCGATCCATCTAAGCGATGAGGTCGAGTGTCCGATACGCCTCTTCAAGGAGGGCCAGTCTGTCGCCGTGGAGGTCGAGAAGTCCGCGGCCCATCCCCACGCGGTCAGCGTGGCGAAGGCCGTGAGCCACTTCATCGACTGTCTCGTGGCCGGTGCGGAGCCTATGGTGACGTGGGAGCTGGCCATGCAGGCCACGCGCCTGATGGACGCGATCTACGAGTCCGCGCGCGCGGGCAGGCGAGTGGGGCTGGGTGAGTAACAGATAGCGCTGCTTACGCAGTACACGGACGAATTCAGCGTTGCGTTCCGTTAACGGCTGGCCTGCTCGGCCAATCACGCTCCAGCCTACGATGATTCGTCGCCCGCGTGCACTTGATCCCCATTTGGGGGGGAGGTACACTGTCGCCCTTCAAGCCCGCGCCCAGCTTGTGACGTTCGCGGTGCGGAAGGAGTGCTCCTCATGGAAGAACTTGCCCTCGCCACTACCGACCAAGAGATCATTGGGGAGCTTCTGAGCGAAGTCGCATCGTGTCTGGTGCGCGTCGACCAATCCGGCACGTTCGTCGAATGGCCCGAGGGCTGCAAAAGCTTGCTCGAGTACGAGGCCGGAGAGACAGTGGGTAAGATGAAGCTGCCCGATCTGTTTGCTGATCCCGCTCGAGGCCACGAGCTGATCGCCGCACTCGAAGAACACGGACGGGGCGATGTGACTGGGGAACTCGTGCGCAAGTCCGGCGGCTCATTCATGGCCCAAGTCGTGCTCCGGAGCGATAACAACGGGTCCTACCTCGGCATCGTCAGGGATGTGTCCCAGCATGAGCAAGCCCAGGAAAACTTCGACTGCATGCGAATGTTCCTGGACACGATCATGGAGATTTCCGGCGACGCGATCATCACGGCCGACACCGAGGGCGTGATTGTCATGTTCAACGAGGGTGCGGAAGCCATTTTCAAGAAGGGACCCTTCGACGCGCTCGGCGAGGACATGTTCAGCATGCTCTTTCTGCCAGCGCTCGTTCCGGCCGTCAAGGAAGCGCTCAAGCGTGATGGGTACGTGCGGGACCGCGAGTCCATCATTAAGCTGGACGATGGCGACGAGGTGTATCTCGAAGTGACCATCTCCAAACGCCTGGATCTGCGCGGCCAAGAGGCGGGCTTGATCGCGATTATCCGCGATATGACCACGAAGCGCCGACTGGACGAAGAGCGTATCCAGGGCGAGGCGGCCAAGCATGAGATGCGCCTCGCCCGCGGAGTGCAATTGACCATGCTCCCCGAGTCGCCCCCGAAGATCGAGGGGCTTGACATCGCGGCCAAGATCGAGTTCTGCGACGACATCGGCGGCGACCTGTTCGACTTCAGCCGCTTGGCCAATGGCAAGCTCGGCGTGTCCATCGGCGACGTTTCCGACCACGGCGTTGCGCCGGCGATCGTCATGTCCTCGGCCAAGGCCATGATCAACGCACTGGAGCAGTACACCGACGACATCGAGCAGATGGCGTACATGCTCAACAACTTGCTCGAACAAAGCACCGAGTCCGAGCGCTTCATCACCGCCTTCTACGGGCAGATCGATCCACACACGCGTTCCATGACGTACGTCAACGCGGGGCATGACCCACCGATCATCCTGCGCGCCGCGACGGGCGACATCGAAGAACTCGATAGCAACGGCTTGCCCTTGGGCATGATGACGGAAGAGCATTACGAGATGGACGATCCCGTCACCTTCGCGTCAGGAGATCTGCTGCTCCTCGCTACCGATGGCCTCATGGAGGCCATGAACGCGGACGACGAGCAGTTCGGCAAACCGCGGATGATCGAGGTGTTGCGGGAGCTTCAGGACGAACCCAGCGAGGCGATCCTCGAGGAGATCTTCGTGCGCGTGCGCGAGCATCTCGCAGGCGCTCGCGTGCGCGACGACCAGACCGCGGTGCTGATCAAGTTCGAATAGCGCGGGACGGGCGGGAGTCTGGAGATAAAGGGCGGCTGATGCAGGCTTGGTGATCGGGCCCACTCCCGCCCTACCGACACGACCGGCTCACCTGCCCGGCCACCGCGCCAGGCATGTCCATGCGCGGCCGCAAGGCCAGCGCTTGCACCGCCGGCCTGAGTGCGGCCAGAAGCGCCTGGTAGTCAGGGTCCCCCTGGGTGGCAAAGACCGCGTTGCCGCAGCTCTGCCGGCCCCCGGCGCTCTTGGCGAGCGGTGCGACGAGGAAATCGTTCAGTTCCGGGTGCGTGATGCGCACGAAGCCGCGGCTCGGCACGCGCCCCGCGTGGCAGCCCGCGCACCGGCGCAGCGCGACCTCGGCCAGTTTGGCGTCCAGGCCTTTGGGGTACACCCGTCGCCCGCCTTCCGCCGTCGGGTTGGTCATGTCGTACGTGCTGTAGTATGGCGCGTTCAAATCGATCCAAGCGAAGACACGCCGGCGGCTCGCATCATCCATTTGCACGCGCGGCTTGCCGTCCTTGCCCGGGTGCCCACCCATAATCAGCTTCGCCAGCTTGCTTGCCGGCGAGCCCCAACGCTTGGGCGCGATCTGAAGGATGTTCGCCTCGCGGCCGTTCCGAGTGTCGATCCAGCTCACGTACCCGCGAGTGAGCACATCGTAGGACACGTTGAACCAGTCCGTCTTGTCGCCGCTCAGGTCGATGCGCGCCGGTGCGTCCACGCCGCTGTGGCAGCGGGTGCAGTATTTGTCCAGCACGGGCTGCACGATGCGCGCGTAGTCGAACGGCCCGTCGCCCCACTCCGGTTTGCGGAGCGGCTCCGGCTCTCGGCGTACGGCCAGGGGCCGCCGCCGCCGTGGCGGCGAACTGTTTCTCGGTTCGTGGCAGCCGATGCAGCCCTGGCGCTGGCCGGGCACGAAGTGGGTGAAGCTGCGCATGCGCTGGAGCGCTTGGCCATGCGCGTCGAGCGCGGCGAAGTAGATGGGCGTCCTGACGGGGACGCGGAAGTAGGCGGACCCGTCGGCCTCCACCGTCGCGTAGCCCCACACCTTCTTCGCTGCATACGTCGCGCCGCACGAGATGACCGGGCGCTGGAATCCAAACCCGCGCACGCTCGTGCGCAGCGGCTTCGCGACCTCCTGAATGACGGCGACCTGCTTGACCTCCCCACGCTTCACTTGCGGCTCCAAGCCTTCGTACGCGTCTGCGATGTACACGGTCGCCATTGCAGCGGCCTCGGCGGCCGTCTGCCGAGGGATGCGGTTGGGCCGCGGCCTGGCGCGCAGCGGCATGGGGTTGTAGTAGCCCAAGCTCTGGCCACGCGGCAAGACCTCAGCCCATCGCCCGCCGCGCTCGCCGACGAAGATCGATCCCTTGCCTGACACCAGGAATCGCTCCGCGTCAAGGGGATAGGGGTTCTCGAATGGCCCTCTCACTTGGTTGCCGCTGCCGCGGTTGACGTGGCCGATGGGGAACTGCGGCGTCAGATTCGTGATGGCTCTCTGCGCGTTCACGCCCCAGGCCCGGTCGACGATCCCGACCGCACCGCGGATTGGGCCGTTGTGCGCGGTGAGGGTGCACAGCACCTCACGCGTCCCAGGGATGGCCCGCGCTTCGAGGAAGCTCGCCGGGCTGAGCACGCGATTGCCGTAGTGCGCGGCGAGGCCCGTGCCGTCCGGATTGATCGTCCACAGGCTCTGGATGGGAATGGCTGGCTTGTCCACGTACTCCCATCGCGAGTAGAGGATGCGGCCGTCGGGCATGACGCTTGGCGTGAAATCGTTGACCACGTTGGCCGAGAGCCGCTGCACGTCACCGCCATCTCGGTTCATGCGATGGAGCACGCCGGACGGCGTCGTGAAGCAGAGTGCGAAGACCGCCGCGCGCGTGGACATGAACGCAATGCCGCCATCGGGCAGCCAGCACGCGTTGTAGTTGTGGTGTGGGCCGCTCGTGAGTTGTTTGAGGCCGGAGCCATCGACGCCCACGCGGAACACCTGGTAGCTGTCCTTGGGTGTGCGGCGCCAACTGAACACGATCTCCGTGGCATCGAACGACAGGTCGCAGTCGAGGATCTGGCCCTGCTGCGAGTCGACGATGCGCGTGAGCTTGCCTCCGGGCCTAGGCGGTGACAGCGCGAACAGCCCACCGCCTGGCCGGAAGCCTTCACAGTATGCGGTGTACACGTGCGACGGGTTGAGTTCGTTGCGCTCGATCACGAGCATGCGGCCGAAACCGAGCCTGCCCCCCGCGACCTCTTTCGTCAGCTCTGGCGACAGATCCGGTTGGTCCCATCCGCCGAGCTTGAACTTGGGCAAGAAGTTCGCCGGCGTGGGTGCGTCGTACACCTCGATCTCCGACGCGCCGGGGTTGGGCCCGCCGTACGAAGTGAGGAATTTCAGGGCAACCTTGCGTACGCGCCGCGGCTCGATCTCGATCACTTGTGCGCCGGAGCCGAACTTGAACTGGCCCCTCGCCGCCGGCGTTGTGTCGTCATCCAACCACAGTTCGTAGTCCTTGAAGCACTCCTCGATGAGCACGCCGGTGCGGCCGTAGTACACGACCTCGGCCACGGTCACGGGCTTGTCCCACTCGAGCGTGAACGTCGCCTTGCCCTTGGCCTGCGCGCCCTTGGCCGCCCATGCGCGGCGCACGTCGCGGCGCCGGAAAGGATCGGGGATCTGGCCGTCGACTGCGAACTTGGCAAGGTAGCGCTTGTCGTATTCCGAGGTCGCCGACACCTGGGCCTTGCGCGCGATATTCCTCGGCAGCTTCCTCAGCTTGGGCAATGCGCCGTCGGCCGGGCTCTCGGAATAGACCTCGATCTCCGCGGCGCCGGGATTGGACCCGCCATACGACCGCGTGAAGTCGAGCGCGACCTTCTTGGCCATCGTGGCCGGGATCTTGATCCGTTGCGGGCCCGCGTTCATCTCAAAGCGCCCCTTAGCCACAGGGGCCTCGCCATCGTCCAAACGCACCTCGTAGTCCTGCCAACACTCAGTGACGAGCCACGACGTGCGGCCGTAGTAGATGATCTCCGCGACCTTGATCGGCTTGTCCCAGGTCAGCACAAACGTCGCCCCATGCCGCGCCGCTGTGCCTTTCACCGCCCACGCCCGGCCCTTGTCTGCCTTGTCAAGCAACTGCGGGATGACGCCATCGATGGCGTTCTTGGCCGCGTATGCGGCCGAGTATTCCGACGACGCCCAGACGTGCGCGCGACGCGCAAGGTTCTCTGGTTTGCCGGGCGCGGCTAACACCGGCCAACAGACGAACGCCGCAATATACGCAATGACACGCATGTCGATCCGCCAGTGCAGAAATCCTTGACGGACAAGGCCAGATGGCCGGTTGAGTATACCCCTGTCGAGGATGCCTGTAAACGCACATGCCTCGGATGAACCACTCATCTCTTATGGGTGCAGGTCTGAACGTACGTAGTAAACTGGGCGTTCATTCCCGTGGTGCGCCGGCGCAGAATGCACATGCGCCGAAGGCGCATCACAACATAGCCCAGTGCAAGCTCGTTCGGTCGCGTCAGCGGGCGAACGAGC
>JAJRTI010000669.1 GCA_024278415.1 Planctomycetota bacterium
GACCGTGCGCGAGGTATCGTTGCCGGAGGGAGCGCGGCTCGAATCGGTCGAGTACCCGTTCCGCTGCTTCTGCCTGCACACGGGCAAGGACAATGGATACTTGGCCCTCCCGAGCAGCGAGGGCAGCCTGATACCCACGGGGCCGGTCAGGCTCGGCGCGGTAGAGTTCTGGCACTGGGAGGATGTCGCCCATAGCGGCATGTCACAGACCCGCGTGCCGAGCCTGACCCTGCCGTTCTACGGCGCGCAGAAGGACGGGGCCGGCTACACGGCCATCGTCGAGACGCCCGACGATCTCAGCTTCCCCTGTCTGCTGAACTCGGACGCGCAGCACGCCTTCGATGCACAGGGCCGGCAGTCGCCGTACGAGCAGATCGCGTGCGCCTGGCCCCTGTGGCTGTCGCAGAAGGGCGGGCTTGGCTACGAACGCCGGATACGTTTCGAGTTCGCCGCCAATCTCGACTACGTTGGCATGGCCAAGGCGTACCGCCGCGAGGCCATCGCGCGAGGCCACCTCGTCACGCTCCGCGAGAAAGCCGAACTGCGCCCTCAGATCGCGCGGCTTGCAGGCGCGCCCTACCTGGCCTACTACGCCGGCTATCCGCACCTGGCGCCCGGCTACCCGGGATTCGAGTACACGTACAAGCAACTCACCGGTGTCATCGACGACTTGGCCGGCCCCATGGGACTCCAGCGTGCGTTCGTGCATTTCTGGGGCGCGTACTCGGTGCAGCCGCCGGGATGCCTGCCCTTCGACACTGCGCCCGGGCCGGTGGAAGACCTCGCCGAGGCGGTGCAGAGGTGCAAGGACCACGGCTTCCTCTTCACGCTCTACAACGACATCTCGGCGCAATTGGAAGAAACCGGCCTGTGGATGCCGGAGCTGATGTGGAAGACCGCGGATGGCAAGGTGCGGCAGGGGCGCCGGTGGTCGCGGACCTGCTCCAGCCAGTATGCCGACCTGATGGCCCGGCACATGCCCGAAGTGGTCGAAACGCTGGGCCTGGAGGCCAGCTACGTGGACTGCATCAACTCGGGAGAGATGCATGAGTGCTATGATCCACACCATCCCCTCACCCGCACGCAGGACCGCGAAGCGCGTATGCGCCTCTACGAGTATCTCCACTCACTGGGGCTCATCTTCGGGGGCGAACACGCCGGCTGGTGGAACGCGGCCGCGCTCGAATACACCAACGGAGTGGGGGGCAGTGCGCGAAACCACCCCCTGCTACGGCCCTTCAGCGCGCCGCTCTACCACCTCGTGTTCCACGACGCGTTGATTCCGTTCTGCAACGCGGCCGACGACTACGCGGTCAGCGACGGCACAGCATTCGAAGATAAGGTTCTGCGGGATCTGTTGCGCGGCATTCCGCCCATGTTCTTCATCAACCTGCGCGACCACGCCAAGTGGCGGGGCAAGATCGCTGACACCTACGCGGCCATGTCCGACCCCGTCGCGGCGGTGATGTACGACGAAATGCTCTCGCACGAGTGGGTCACCGACGACCTCATGGTGCAGCGGAGCGCGTTCTCCTCTGGCGTCGAGATCACGGTCAACTTCGACGAGATCGAGCGCGAGGGGTTGCCCGGCAAGGGCTACCGCGTCGCTGGCCTGCCGACAGGTCGGCATGAGGGGCATTTCCAGCGACTGCTCCATTCATCCGATGCCTAACATCCAGAGCGCCGGCGCCGCGGCCCGGCTCCGATCGAACAGAGGCAGACCTTTCCAACGCCCACGGAGCCCTTGTGGCTTTCTCGAGCCGATTGAGGTGTTCCCAAGGAGAAACTGACAGTGGATCCCCAATGGCATATCGCATTCCTCAACATCAGCACCACCGACTTGGCCGGGGTAACGTTCAGGCACTACTACAGTTCCCCCGAGGCCATGCTCGCCACGCAGCTCAAGGCCCGGGACGAGGCGGAACGCCGCTGGGGCGTGGGCCGTTTCGTGCGCACGTATCCAGATGTGCCGAGCGCCCGCGTGACAACCCTCTTCGGCATGCGCCACGTCTTCTCTGAGGACGATGAAGTGCCTTGGACCGATCCGGCGTCCAATCCTCTGACCGACATGAAGTACGTGGACTCCCTGCCTGTGCTGAATCCCGCCGACTGTCCCGCGTTCGCCGCGAAGCGCGAAGCATGGGAGTATTACAACAGCCAAGGAATCGAGGTGGGCCTCGGGCCCGGCGCGGCCTCCACGGTCACCGACGCCTGCGACATCAGCGGCAATGCGTTTCTCACGGCGCTGGTTGAGGCGCCCGAACAGGCCCACCGGCTCCTGGAGCGCGTCACCGATGCGCACTTCGCCATCCGTGACTGGTGCCGCGAAATCACCGGCGTAAACGTCGGCGGGGCCGTGGGGGACGACTTCGCCGGCTTGCTCTCGCCTCGCATGTTCCGGGAGTTCGTCATGCCCTGCTACCGCCGCGTATATGAAGGCGCCTCACGCGTCTACATGCACAGCGAACTGCTGAACGTCGAGCACCTTCGCATCATTCGCGACGACATCGGATTCGATGAATTCCACGGGGCCGCGCATGCGAACCTTTCTTTCGCCGACATGCGCGAAGTCCTGGGGCACAACTTTTGGGTCCAACTGACGCCTCACGAACTCGCGCATCTCCCGCCCGGCGCGATCCAGGAACGCATCAAGGTCCTGGCCGGTTCCGGCGCCATGGCCGTGCAGCTCTACCCCGGGCGCCTCACGCCCCCCGAGAACATGGAGGCCGCGATCGAAGCTTGCCGCGAAGAATGCCCCGGTGGCCCCAGAGGGTAGCCCTCGTCACGCGACGGACGAAAGCCCCGATGCGGCTTATTGCTTGGGGCGCGAGGCGACCAGGCTTGTAGTAGGGCGATTCATCGCCCGTCGAATGTCCGTGGGCCCACGTCAGGAACGGGCGATAAATCGCCCTACTACCAACGGGCCTACTGCGGCGCGGCCGCTACTTTCCCACAGCGAAGTCTGGGAGAATGCGCAGCGCCTTATGCGTCAGGAACCGCTATGCGACGACTCACAACCTGTTGGCTGTTGTTGGCGGCTTCGGCCGCGCAGGCCGCGTTCTGTCCGCCCGCAAGCGAACGGAGCGGCGGCATGACCGATGTCATGCTGCTCTACATGGCGCCAGGCCGCTGGCCGGTGCAGCACCTGCGGCCCTACGTGGCCTATCTCGACAAGCAGACGGGCAAGGCGAAGGACTGGTTCTTCGACGGCTGGCTGTTCCTCATGTACGGCGGCGCGCCGAGCAAGCAAGCGTACATCAACGGCGCAACCCACAAGGCCGACTGGATGTTCTTCCTCGATCTGCTGTTCAAGCCAGGCCTCCACCTCGACGCGCTGGACAAGTGCGTCGCCCAAGTCGGCCGGGAGCTGGGCGAGCCCGACAAGGTCTACCCGGTCATCATCATGATCCCCTATCCGTCGACCAAGCAGACGAACTTCGGCGACGTGGACGGCGATGGCCGGAGCGAAAACTTGTCCGAGCCGACGGACCGGCGCAAGGTCGTGCAATGGTTCGTGGACGAAACGCTGGCGCGTTGGCGGAAGCGCTCGTACCCGCATCTGAAGCTCTGGGGCTTCTACTGGATGAACGAGGGCATTGCGGATCGAGACACGGCTATCGTGCGGCAGACGTGTGACTACGTGCACGAGCGCGGGTTCCGCATGCACTGGATCCCCTGGTACGTCGCGCCCGGGTACGATCGCTGGCGCGCGCTCGGGCTGGACTTCGTCGTCATGCAGCCGAACTTCGCGTTCCTCCAGCCCAAGCGCGGGCTCAGGGTGCCCAACGACGATCGCCTGTCGGACAACGCCAACCGCGCGCGGGCCGCGGGGCTCGGCGTCGAGATGGAACTGAACGGCCGAGAGACGACTCAGTGGCAGAGCCGGTGGAACCTCCAGCAGTACCTCAACCATGGGACCGACGAACTCGACGGGTACATGAACGCCGCGGCGCGGGCGTGGTACCAGGGCTACGACTCCGTGCGCAAGCTCTACGAGTCGGACGACCCGCAGTGCAATCGGCTCTACGACGACATCTACCGGTTTCACAAGGGCGCGTATCAGCGCCGCCGCGTGTCCCTCGCCGACGGGCGCCCGTCCACGGTTGAATGCGACGGCAAGCGCATGGACGGCGCCAAGCTCACCGATGGGCTATGGGTGACGCGGGGCGATCGCATGGACCGCGTGATCGAAGTCCGGGGCAAGCATGCCACGGTGCGGCTGGACCTTGGCACGGAGCAGTTGGTCGAGGACGTGCGCGTGCACCTGGTGGGCGGCGATTTCCCGTCGCGCGTGCGCGTCCACACCGCGCGGGCCAGCGGGCCGCTGCGCGTGGCCGGCGGCAGCGACCAGATGCCCGCGCTCAAGGCCGGAGATTGGACCGCGGGTTTCGTGCCGGTCGCGTTCGCACCGCGTGTGGCCCGGTATGTCGAGGTGGAGCTGGTTGCCCGCGAACCTGTCACCCTACGCATCGACGAGATCGCTTTGCCGCCGGCCGCCAACGCGCTGATGGGCGCGCGGAGCGAGTGCGCGGGGCAGGTGGTGCGCGGCGACGCAAGTGCGCTGACCGATGGACAATGTCCCGGCCCGGGCGTGCGCTGGCGCGGCACGGGCGAGGTGCGGTTCAAGCTCGGCGAATTGGCCTTCGCTCGCAGGGTGCGCGCCCACGTGCCCAGCCAAGGCGTCCGGGCGCAGGCCGCGGTTGGAGATGCGGTGTTCCCCATGCGCCGGGCAGGCGACTGGCTGGAGGCCGATCTGGGGCTGCTGGCCGTGGCGAACCTGACATTGACACTTCAGGGCGCGGGGGAGTTCTCCTGCGACGAGGTGCAGTTGCTGCCCGCAGCGAACATCGCTGTTGGCAAACCTTACACGCTCGATCCCGGCTTCGACCCGACTTATCCCGATTCGGGAGGCGAGTTGACCGATGGCGTGCTGTGCGCCTCCGGGTTTGGCGACGGCCGGACCGTGGGCTGGGCCTCGCCGGCGAGGCGCGCCAAGGTGACGGTCGACCTGGGGGAGGCGCAGCCGGTGGACGCGGTGCGCATCCACGCGGAGGGCGGCGGCTATGGCGGGGTGAACTTCCCGCATCAGGTGGAGGTGTCGGTCTCGACCAACGGAGCGTCGTGGGAGCGCGTGGCGGCCGGAGCGCCCAAGCCGGAGGCGACCGCATCCCGCGAACTGGGCGGGGCGCGCATGGAGTTGGGCTGGCAAACGATGCGCTTCCCGGCCGTGGACGCACGCTGGGTTGCGGTGAGCGTGCAGACGCGGGGCTGGGCCATGCTGAGCGAGATCGAGGTCTTGAACCACGGCGCCAACGTGGCCCGCGGCGCCTCGTACGCGTTGCAGCCCCCACCCACCTCCACGACAAAGTATGCGGACAACTCCGGCGCCCTGACCGACGGAAGCCACAGCGCGGGCATGGGCTGGAAAGGCTGCGTGGGGTGGCACAAGGCCGATCCGACAATCACGGTGGACCTTCAGTCCGTGCGCGACGTTGGCGCGTTGGCCGTGCGGCTCATCGGCGGCGGTGCGGGGGGCGTGTGGTTCCCCAAGCGCGTGGAGTTCAGTGTGTCGGCCGACGGGAAGTCGTGGGCCGCGCTCGGCGCCGCGACGGACCGGCCGGCCGAGCCGGGCGCGACCGCCACTCCGGGCCGCATGGGAGTCGTGCTGCCCGCGGCCACGCGCGCACGCTACGTTCGCGCGCGCCTGGTGCGCCAGGGATGGGTGATGCCAGACGAGATCGAGGTCTACGCGGCCCGGCCGTGAGGACTACTGGCGAAAACCCAGTGTCGCGTCATGCTTGTGCTGTCGCCGTTGCGCTTGTAGTAGGCCCGTAAGGGCCTTCTCCTCGCGGGTGGCCATTCGCATGCGGAGCACAGGGCGCCCTGACGGTCGCCACTACGAGCGGGTTACTCACACGCTCGCGCCACTGCGGAGGAGGCCTCCTCTCGCGGGCGTGGCTCCGCGCGCACCGGGGCTCCGTTGCGCTTGTAGTAGGCCCGTAAGGGCCTTCTCCTCTCGGGCGGCCATTCGCATGCGGAGCACAGGGCGCCCTGACGGTCGCCACTACGAGCGGGTCGCTCCCCCTCTCGCGCCACTGCGGAGGAGGCCTCCTCTCGCGGGCGTGGCTGCGCGCGCACCGGGGCTCCGTTGCGCTTGTAGTAGGCCCGTAAGGGCCTTCTGCTCGCGGGCGGCCATTCGCATGCGGAGCAGAGGGCGCCCTGACGGTCGCCACTACGAGCGCGCAGCGGTGGCGTCGCGGTCGACACTTCAGTCGTGACGTGACACGAGCCCTATTCGCGTACGCCGATGAAGTTGTCGGCGCCTGGCAGGGGGTGTAGGATACGGAGCGCGGCTTGATAGGCCGGCGCATCAAATAAACCGCATGGACCCGAAGCGCAACGCCGGCGTGTAGCCCGCCCAAGGAGTCACGGTCATGTTCCGGAAGAAATGTGAAAACCGTTTCTGCCTCGTTCTTGTGGTGATCGTCCATGCCAGCCTTGCCGCCAAGGCCGGGCCGACGATCGTGGCCAACGGCATGAGCGCGCATGAGATTCTCGTCGCGCGCCGCGCGTTCCCCATCACGGTGCGGGCCGCGGCGGATCTTCAACACTACATCGCCAAGTCCACGGGCGTGACGCTGCCCATTCGACGCGGCGACCGCGCGGCCGGCCTGTCATCGTGGTGGGCGATCATCCGCTGGCGCGCGCGGCGGGCGTGTCTGCCGACGCCCTTCGCCCCGAGGGATTCCGAATCAAAACGGACGGTGACAGCCTCTACATCGTAGGCCGCGACACAAAGGGAAGCGCCAGGAGCGACCACTGGCGGTTCGCGCCTCAGTCGGGCACGTGGTATGGCGTCAGCGAGTTCCTGGAATCGCAACTCGGGATTCGATGGTTCTTCCCCGGCGACATGGGCGAGGTCGTGCCTAGGCGCAAGACGCTCGCCATCCCCGATCTCGACGTCACGGACTGGCCACGCATGGACTATCGGCGCATGAGCTACCTCTGGGATCTGAAGACTCCCCGCGCACGCCGAGACGAAGTCTTTGCCTGGAAACGGCGCAACCGGGACGGAATGAGCGTCGTCTGGCAGGCCAGCCACAGTTGGCTGATTCACTTCAAGGGCGAGACCTACTTCAAAGATCACCCCAAGTGGTTCGCTTTGGTGAACGGGCGCCGCCTGGGGCATGCGCCCATGGGCCTTCAGATGTGCACCACAAACCCCGGAGCCCTCGACGAGTTCGCTCGCATCATCATCGAGTACGGCAAGAAAAACCCGGGCGTGATGTTCTCGCTCAGCCCCAACGACGGAGGCAACCACTGCGAATGCGACAACTGCCGGCGGCTGGACGTGGAGACCTTCCCCGACGGACGCCCCGTTCTGACGGACAGGTATGTGACGTACTGCAACGAGATAGCCAAGCGCGTCTGCAAAGTCCATCCGGACCAACTCTTTGGCTTCTACGCCTACTCCTACTACGCCGATCCGCCGCGGCGCACGAAGCTGCACCCGAACGTTCGTGTCATGGAAGTCTTGAACGACATTAGCATGCTCTATTTGTCTCCCCAAGTTCGGCGGTATCATCTCAACAAGCGGCTGATTCCCTGGCGGAAGATGGCGGGCAGGCTCTACTTCTACAGCCATCCCGACGGCATGGGCGCGCTCAACATGCCCACGGTTACGCCGTCCGTTGTCCGCGACATCTTCAGCGACCTGCACGCGGCGGGAGTCACCGGCTTCGCCATGAACAACTCCTCCAGCTTTGCTTCGACGGGGTTGAACAACTACCTCTACTTGAAGATGGCTTGGAACCCTGGGCGAGATTTCGACGCGCTCTACAGCGAGGCCCTCGATCTCTGCTATGGCAAGCGCGCGGCTCCTCACGTGCGCGCCTACAATGCGCTCGTGGAAGCGCGGCTCGCCAGGATGACGCAGGCCGCGCAGCGGAATTTCGACCACCGCACGGGGGGAGCCCGGCGGCTTCCGGGCTCCCTCGACATTGTTTATCCCGGTCTTCACGAAACCGGCATGCCCCTTCTGAAGAAGGCCCTCGCCGCGGCCGAGACACCCGGCCAGAAGGCGCGCGTCCAAATGCTGATCGACAACCTCGACTACACGCGCATGACCGTGGACCTCTATGCGAAGGGCCGGAAGGTCACCAACGATCGCGACGCCAAGGCGGGCGACATCGCGGCCTGCCTCAAACTGGCCCACGCGCGACGCAAGTGGATGCGCGACCGCGACCAGACGAACTTCGGACGCTATGACTGGGACGTGGCCGCCGAGAGAAGAGTCTCCAGCCTCCCCTTTGATCCGCAGGTGTATGAGTATCTCCTCAGTTCGGCCAAAGGCGTGAAGAAGGAAGCCGTCGCTCGCCGCGTGGCAACGGCCCCGGTGCTGGATGGGCGTCTCGACGACGCCATCTGGCGAGGATTGCCCGAACTCACGATCAACCTGGACAAGGAGACCGCCCGTCCCCTCGCGGTCAAGGCC
>JAJRTI010000670.1 GCA_024278415.1 Planctomycetota bacterium
GCCAGGTCGTAGCCCCAGATGATCTTCCTCCCTCGATAACGCCTGGCGATTTTCTGCCAGGTCTCGACGAACTTATCCTGATACTTGCGCTCACGAAACATCATGTGCTGACGGTTCTCCACGGGGCCGGGCTTGAAGTGCAAGTCCACGACCACCTTGAGCCCGTACTTCTCGCAGGCCGGCAGGCGCGCGTCCATCTGATCGAGCGCGCCTTCGAGCCATCGGTCGTACGACTCCAAGTCCTTGGGGTTCGGCCGGATGCCCGGGACGAAGTACCTGCCCAGTTGCCAGCGGATCACATTCGCGTTCCATTCTTGGCCGAAGACTCGCAGATCCTCGTCGGTCACGGTCTGGCGCACCATCGCGCCCCTGAGGCGAGGGAGGTTGTGCCCCTTGAACACCGGGCCTTGCCGCTTCTTGGCCGCACGCACAGGCGGCGCGCGCCAGACAGTGACCGCAATGTCGTCGAACGAAACGCGGCCGGCGGCGCTTTCCAGACCAAGGTACAGCCACGCCTCCGTCACGTCGTCGGGCACGCGCGCACTAAACCGGATGGGCTTCCAATCGAACGTGCCATACACGTCGTTGTGTTGCGTCCAATGAGGCCGCTCCGGGGTGACGTAGTGGAACATGAACTTCACGCCGTTCCACGGCTTGGGCGGCTTGGCCACTCCTTCGGCTTTGATCATGGCCTCGAAGTGCAGCATACAGCCGCGCATCTTTTCCACATCGAGCCGGTAGCGGATCATGCGGCTGAGGGGCTGCGCACCGGCCGGGACCTCGATCTGGACACACTGGGACGCGCGCCGGCCAGGCACGAGTTTGGCCTGTGTGGGCGACGACCATCCCGCCAGCGGTTGAGGCGAGTCGAAGTCCGTCGCGAAGACGACGTCGCCGCGTTTCGGAGGCTGTGCCGCACCAACAAGGGGCATGAACGTCAGAGCAAGAATGGCATGCAAGCTGGCTGTCTTGGCGGTCATGGGCGGCCTCGGGTTGATGGGTGTAGAGCCTGTAGTTGCTTGACGGATTGTATCAAGTATCGCGGGCTGTTCCGCTATCGGACGCGCCTGACCTTGCACGCGATGTCGCTCGCAACGGGCCCCGGACGCAGCACGAGCACGCGAGCAGCCCCGGACACTCGCGTTCGTTCTGTTCGCGTCGCCTGCCCGCGCCAGGTGTCCCACCACTCGACCTCGTATTCACCCGCGGGCATGGCGTCCAACCTCACCTCCGCGCCATGAACGACAGTGGCCGCTCCTCCCTGCATCATCCTCCCCCAGTTGCTGTCCTTGTTTTGGATCCACAGCAACGTGAGGTTCTTGCCCTTGAGCGCAAAGGCCCGCGCGTGCGGCGACGCGGCCGCGCAGAGTCCCTCCAGTCGGTACGCCACGTTCACCCAGTCCTGCCCGCTATTCGCCACCTCCACCACGTGGCGGCCCGGCGTCAATGTGACCGCGTAGTCGCCGTTGTATTCCAGGCGCGTCTGCGTGCCGTCCTTCCCATCTGGATCTACAAAATCCCTAAACAGCATCTCCGTGTTGTCCACGACAATCTGAAGGTCCGCACCCCCATGCCCGGATACGCCTCGTACTTCGACGATGAACTGGCCCTCGAACGCGGCGTCGATGTCGAACGTGACCGGGTTGTGCAAGTCGGAGTGGTTCCCCCTGCCGTGCATGATCTTGCTCAGCTTCTCGCGGCCGTCCACCTGGCCGGTCCTCGAAATTGTCACGCGGTTCGGCTTGTTGAACGGCGCTTCCTGCCACGAGCCGTTGGCCGACGCGAGGCGTAAGAGCGATGGCGGCGCTTCGAAACCTGGTGCGAAGGCAACCTGCGCCTCCACCGGCTTGAAGCCCGCTCGCGTCCACGGCGTCCCCGTGGCGAACGCGGCGAGCGCTTTGAAGTGGTAGTACAGATTCTTCGGCTCGATGTAGCTATCCCACCACCAGAGCATGGCTGTGCCCGCGGAGCCGGCCATCATGGCTCCCCAGATGCCGTTATGCATGTGCAGCCCCTTCTCGTCCGCGGCTGTGCGGCCGGGCGTGTGCGTCGTGAAGCCGAATTCACCGATGAGGTACGGCTTGCCATATTGTTCGCGATCCTGGCACCACTTCCACATATCCGCGGCCTTGTCATTCCCGTTGTAGCGGTGCACTTGGCTGAAATCGAGTTGCGGCAACGCCCAGAGCCGCGCGCCTCGCTTGGCGTTCGCAGTGCTCGTGGTGATCATGTGATCGTAAGGATCGACCTTCCGCAAGTAGTCGCCCATTTCCGCGTGCCATGCGGCTACAGCCTCCTCGTCGTAATCAGCGACAAGATCCACTTCGTTCCAAAACTCCCAGCAGAGCAAGTTCGTGCGGCATCCGTAGCGCGCCACGAGGTAGCGCAGGCGGTCCTTGTAGATCCGCTTCGCCTCGGCATTCGTGAAAAACTCCTTGGGCGACTCGCATGGTCCGCCGGCCGTTTTCATGTACGGGTTTTTCACCAACGAGTTGCCCTGCTTGAGCGTACCGTGCCAATCGAGGCATAGCATGATCTTGATGCCGTGCTCGTCGGCCAGGTCGAGCACGTGGTCGAGGGCCCAAGCCTGGTCAAGCCGGTAGTGGTATGGCCCCCCGCCCCATTGCACACCGAAAACCCACGGGCACATCCAGAGGCGGGCGTAGTTTTCGCCGTTCGCGGCCATGCGCTTGAAGTAGCGCTCGTAGTCGACGATCCCGCGCACCCGGCTCGGCCAGCACACATTGTGGCCGATCGCAAAATACGGCACGCCGTTGTCATACTGGAAGTAACGCTTATCAGGCCCCACGTGAAGAAAGCCGCGGCCCCTGTCGCCGCCCTCAGCCGCCACGCACGCGAACGAGAATGGCGCGGCTTCAGCCTCGCCGGCGATATCCTTGATACGCAGCCGGCACTCGTAGCGCCCAATCTCGCTCGGACTGAACCGCAGTCTCCACGCCCGTGCGCCGGTAGCTTCGCAGCTCTTCACAATCGGCCATTTCTCCCACTTCCAGACCAGATGATTCCACTCGTTGAGCTTGACGGCGGCAGGCCCGAAGGCCTTCGACAACTTGCGGCCGTCGGTCGTGTAGTACTCCACACTGATGTTGGCTCCTGACGAGGCCTGCGGGTAGATCCAAAGCGATACGGAATCGTACGCGCTCCAGTCCGCGCCGGCCAAAGCGACTTGCGCCCCCGGCCAGCCCTTGCTACCAGGGGGGATCGTGATGCACAGGGCCTTGTCCCCGGCCGCGCCCTCGACGTCGACCACCTGCGCACTCGCCTCTTGCCCATACCACTGCGGGCCCACGTCGAACCGGCCGAGCGCCACGGCCTCGCCCGTCTCAGAGTTGTGCAGCTCCACCGCATCGACGAACAGGCGGAAGGTTTCGTCCTGCGGCCAAGCACGACGGGCCACAAACACCTTCAGCAGCCTCACTGACCGGCGCGGCTCCGCCGGGTCGGCCATTTTCATGCGAAATGCCTGGTCAACAAAGCACGGCACGGTCAGCTCGCGCCCGGATGGCGTCGTCACCAGCGCGTCAACGGCCACCTGCCGCGTGTCGAAGGGATTCTCCGCGGCAGTCGCCACGTCGAGTGGCACATCCAGTCGGCCGTACTGCGCCACGCGTTGCGGCGCGGCCGCGTTCAGCCCCACGCTGGGCGCGGCGGCAATCGCGGCCGACGCGAGCAGAAGCAAAATCGTCACGGGGCTGGGGCTCCTTCTGGAGTGCGCTGGCTTGACAGCGCTTTCTCTGGTGCCGTCCCGCACATGCGGGAACGCCGCTTTCTTTGGGTCGCGCTCGTCTGACATCGCACTGAAAGCGCCGTCAAGCCGGCGCACTCCAAATCCAAAGCGCCGTCAAGCCGGCGCACTCCAAATCCAAAGCGCCGTCAAGCCGGCGCACTCCAAATCCAAAGCGCCGTCAAGCCGGCGCACTCCAAATCCAAAGCGCCGTCAA
>JAJRTI010000041.1 GCA_024278415.1 Planctomycetota bacterium
CGGGTACCTCTACGTGCTGTCGCCCGGCGGGAAGGTGAAGTGGCAGGACCGCGCCGGCGCGGACGTCGTCGAGGTGGTGGTCTTAGCCGATGGGCCGTCGCGATTGGCGTACTTCGATCGCGACAGGGTAGTGACGTTCGCGAGTGGAGACGGCGCTGAGCGCGTGCGCGTGATGCTGCCTTTCCAGCCCTTGTGTGCGATCGCGATGGGCTCGCGTGTGGTGGTAGGGGGGAAGGACGTGGTCGCGGTGGTGTTGCCCCCACGGTAGGCGAGGCGGCCCCGGTTCGTAGCGCGCACGTGAGTGCGTTCCGATGCGAGAAGACGCTCTTACGAGCGTGCTACAAGCGCGGCGGCCCGCGCCGCACAAGAAGCGTCCTACTGCGTCGCCTCCTCGAGCATAACCACAATGTCCCCCTTGCTCATCGGCTTGGGGTTCGCCTTGAGCGATCCGCTGGGGAGGCTCTCGTCTGCGATTGCCGGGATGTCCTCGGCCTTGATCCCGCAGCGCTTCAGCGCACCAGCCACGCCGGCTTTCTCCAACAGGCGGTCGACGAACTCGATGAGCGGCTGGCCGACGATGGCGCTGAGCTGGTCGTACTTGACGCCTGCCACGTCTTGGTTGAAGCGAATCGCATAAGGAAGCAACGCTCCACACACAAGCCCATGGGGGAGGTGGTAGCGGAAGCCCAGTGGATGAGCCAAACCGTGGACGAGGCCCAGGCGCGCGTTGGCGAGCGCCATGCCGGCCATCAGGCTCCCGTTGGCCATGTTGCTCAGCGCTTCGGGATCTTCCCCATTGTCGAGCGCAGCGGGAAGTCCCACAGCCAGGCACTTGAAGGCTTGCAGCGCGAGCGCGTCGGTGAGTGCCGTCGTGTTGCGCGAGGTGAAGGATTCGATGGCCTGCGTGAGCGCGTCGAGGCCAGAGCTGGCCATGAGCGCTCGCGGCATGCCGCGCAAGAGGTCCGGGTCGACGATGGCTGTGCGCGGCCGGAGCGAGTCGCCGCGGATGCTCTTCTTGACGCCCCGGTCGGGATCGGACAGCACGCTGTTCGGCGTGACTTCGGAGCCCGTGCCGGCCGTCGTGGGCGCGGCGATGATGGGCAGCCCGCGTGGAGGGATCTCCGCGCCGGCGTGATGCTCGTGCACGGTGCGTTCGCTGAGCGCGAGGCCGGCGATGGCCTTGCCCACGTCCAGCGCGCTGCCGCCGCCAATGGCCACGACCACGTCGCATTTCGCGTCGCGGCACGCGCCGCGGCCGGCTTCCACGGTGTGCAAGCTCGGCTCAGGCTCGACTTGGTCGAAGACCTCCGCAGACACGCCCGCTTCTTGCATGAGAGACACGGCTTGATCAAGACGGCCAGTGCGCCGAAGCGCTGAGCGCCCGCAAACGAGAAGGGCATGGCGCCCGAGGAGAGCCGTTTCCGCTCCAAGCTGATCGAAGGAGCCTGGTCCCGTCAGAACACGAGGTGGCAGAACGAACGCGGAAGGTTTAGACATGGTTTAGTGCTCCTCCTGAACGGGGCGAAGCCGCGCCTCTGGTTGGAGCGGATCGCGAAGCCTCGGGATCGTCCGCCGGAACGCGACGGCGTTCCGCTCCTGCGCGTGCACTCACTTCCTCGGCTTGCCTTCGCCCGCCTTCTTGAGTTCGGACATGGTGAAGAGCGCCTTCATCTTGTAGCCGGCCTTGGCGATGTTGTCCTTGCCTCCGGCTTCGCGGTCCACAACGCACAGCACAAGCGCAATCTCCGCGCCCAGCTTGGCGAGTTCGCCGGTGGACTCGATCACTTGGCCGCCGCTGGTGATGACATCCTCGACCACGACGAGTCGCTTGCCCTTGAACTCGCCGCCTTCCACGAGGTTGCACGTGCCGTACGTCTTGGCCTCTTTGCGCACGTAGAAAGCCGGCAGGCCTGTCTCCAAGGACAGCGCGGTGGCGAGCGGCACGCCGCCCAACTCGAGCCCTGCTAGGCCATCGACGCGCTTGGGGAGGAGTTCCGCCAGCCCCTTGGCCAGCTTCTTCAGTAGCTTGGGCGGCGACTCGAAGCGATACTTGTCGAAGTATTCGTTGCTGGTAACGCCTGATCGGAGGAGGAACTCGCCGGTGAGGTGGGACGTGTCGTAGACTTGCTTGGCAAGGCGCTTCTTCTTGGGTTTATCCATGGTGGGGTCCGGTATGGCAAAGGGAACAGAGAGAGGTGAATGGTGGGGCTAGTGTAATGCCTCGTGCGTGCTGCGGCAATGCACTTGGAGCGAACGCAGAACAGGCGGGGTTCCTTCGTTCTGTGCTCATAGCGCATCTGTGCCCGGCTTGCCATAGTCGCTGATGGCGCGCACGATGGCCGCGTAGCTGCGCGCCCAGGAGTCACGGGGCACGTTCTCGGAAATCTGGATCTGGAGGCGGCCGGTGTGGCCGCCTTCGTGCAAGATCTGCATCGCAGCTTCGTATACGCCGGCGTCGTCCTGCAAGTGAACCGATGACGGAAAGTTGACCCCAAGCCGCATCTGCGGCCATAGCCGGACCGCGTCCGCGACGCTCGTGTCGTTGTCCGGAGGCGGCGAAAAGGAGTCAAGCCCGCGGATGCCGGACCGCGTGATCTCGTCCCACAGCGGCTTCAGGTCGCCGTCCATGTGCACGAACACCGGCCGTTCACCCATCATCTCGACCAGCTCCCGATAGAGCGGCGCGCAGTATCTCGCAAAGTACGCCGGGCCGATAGCGGGAGCGGTGATGTTGTCCGCGATGTCCACAAAGGGCGCATCGGACTGCCTCGCACACTCGCCGATATGCCGGAATTGGCCGCTGAGCAGGTCGAACACTTCCGCCATCTGGTCCGGGCAATCAGCCATGAGGTACGCCAAGTTCTCGAGGCCCGTCCATTGGACCCAGAGTTGCTGATAGGGGCTGCGGCCCACGGACACAAGCGGCAGCCCATCGTCGCCACAGCCCTGCGCGTCCTGATGGTAACGCTCCGGCGCGGGATGGACCGTCGTGCGCCGGAGTAGCGCGATGAGCGCGTCGAGGTCTTGCGGTGTTTCGACAAAATGCTTGCGAACGGAACTGGAGTTGTACACCGGCTCGAACTCGCGCTCCTCGAAGATCGATCCAGCCGGCGTGTGGATCGTCGTGCTTTGGCAGGGCTTGCCGTCCCGCACGAAGTCCTTGCTGTCGCTGCCGCAATCGGTTCGTGTGACGCTGTGCACGCTGGACCACTTGAGGATGCCAACGTTGTTGCGGCCCAATCGATCCCACACCACGTCGTTCGGCGCCGCGATGCCTGAGTATTGGACGAAGGGCACGCGATCTTGCTCGCGGCCTTGGATAAAGGCGAGGATGCGCTCGCGGTGGGTCATGGCCGTCATCGTGTGCCTACGGAAAGAGGAGTCCGGATAGGGCCATCCCTAACGGGGGAATGCGGAACGCACGAGTAGCCACTAGTAAGGCGGGACCGGGATGGGCCTCGTGCATTTCCGGTTCCCCTTCAGGGGACGTTGGACTCGCGCATCCTCGTGCCCCTTTGGGGCAGACGCCCAGGGCCATACCGGCCACGATCGGTCCCGCGGCACGATGCAAGCCAACAACGCAATGCCCCTCCATGGCAAGCCTGTAGCTCTCACGCGGACGATATACTATCATGCCGACTTCGGGAGAGAAACTTACCGCCCCAGGAGACCAACATGGGAAACCCAGAGAGCCGCTTTGGCATGGTTATCGAGCGCGACGTGGAGATGCGCATGCGCGACGGTGTTGTCCTTCGCGGCAACGTCTTTCGGCCCGCGCGTGAGGGCCGGTATCCCGGGCTGTTGATGCGCACTCCGTATGGCAAGGCCGGAGGCGGGTTCGACCGCTTCGTGCGGTCGGGCTACGCCGTCGTGACCCAGGACACACGCGGGCGGTACGCGTCCGATGGCGAGTTTTCGGTCTTCACCGTCGAGGACACGGGCGACGCGGAGGACGGATACGACTCCGTCGAGTGGCTTGCGGCACAGCCGTACTGCAACGGCAAGGTCGGCACGTTCGGCCCGTCGTACAACGCATGGATGCAGTGGCAACTGGCGAAGCTGCGGCCGCCAAGCCTCGTGGCCATGTGCGCGGACACCATCCCGCTTGAACTCACCGAAGTGGACTGGTGGGGCGGGTTCCGCCCGGGCCGGCGTATCCGGTGGTGGCTCACGACCATCGCGCCTGACCTGCGGCGTCGCGAGGGGCTGCCCAAGCCGCACACACCGGGAGAAGCCGTCGCGATCTGGGACGAACTGGAGCACGGCCGCTGGCTCGGATTGCTGCCGTGGATCAAGATCGTGGACTACTTGCCCAAGCGCCTGGCCGAGTTCGTGGACGATTGGCTGCGCCACCCCAATCGCAGGCCGTGGCGGTTCGACGAAGTCCACAAAGAGGTGGAGGTGCCGAACCTCGACTTCAGCGGGTGGTACGACCACTGCGGCGGCACCATGGCGCACCTCAAGCTCATGCAGCAACACGCGCGCACGGAGACCGCACGCAAGCACACGAAGCTCATCATTACACCGACCAACCACGGCGGCACGGGCAAGCGCAAGTTTGGGGACATCGACTACGGCCCGGCGGCAGAGTTCGACAAGAACGATGTCATTCTCCGCTGGTTCGACTATTGGCTCAGGGGCGTGGATAACGGCATGGTGCGCGAGCCCGCGTGCCAGTACTTCGTGATGGGCTCGTGCGAGTGGAAGGCCGCGGACACGTGGCCACCCGATGGGCTGGCTGAAGCCGCCTACTACCTGCACAGCGACGGCACGGCGAATCCCGCCTGCGCCGCGGGGGCATTGGATGCGGAGGCGCCGGGAGACGAGCCAGCGGATTCTTACACCTACGACCCAGTGGATCCGGCGCCGACGTTGTGGACGCGCAGCCTGTTCACGCTGCCCTCCGACCGGCGGAAGCTCGAGCACCGGCCCGACATCCTCTACTACCTGACGCCTCCGCTGAAAGACGAAGTGGAGGTGGTCGGCTACCCGGAGGTCGTGCTGTACGCGGCATCGTCCGCCCCGGACACCGACTTCTTCGCCCGGCTCGTGGACGACGACCCTGAGGGCCAGGCGATCGAGATCTGCTACGGCATGGTGCGCGCGCGGCACCGGCATTCGTTCGACGTGGAAGAGCTGATCGAGCCGGGGAAGGTTTACGAGTTCCGCATCCAGCTCGGCGCGACGGCTTGCCGATTCCGAAAAGGCCACCGCATTCGCTTGGAGATCACGAGCAGCGACTTCCCTAACCACGACCGCAACCACAACACGGGAAAGAACGACCTGCTGGACGCGGAACTCCGCGTCGCCGTGCAGCAAGTGCACCACCGCGCGGCATGTCCATCGCGGCTCATTCTCCCAGTAAGCGATGTGTAGGAATGGGCGTGAGCGGACGGCCTTCGCCGTCCGCCGGAACGCAAAGGCGCGGCGCTCCTGGGTTCCGCGCCAAGTAACAAAACGACCTCTGTGGGTGATAGAAGGCTGCGCGCCCCCTCAACCGCGCCGACGGATGGCTGCCCTTGCCAACCGATCGCCAATTGGTGATAATGTCCGCTCTATGCCCTGACCTTCACTAGCAGGATGCCTTGACGACATGAAAGCCCTCATCACAGCCGGCGGCCATGGCACGCGCCTGAGGCCGATCACGCACACCAGCAACAAGCACCTCATCCCCATCGCGAACAAGCCGATGATCCACTTCGCTCTTGAGTACGTAGTGGACGCGGGGGTGCGGGAGGTGGGGATCGTGTGCAACCCCAACGACATGGAGCTTCGGGACGCACTTGGCGACGGTTCCGCGTTTGGCGCGTCGATCACGTATATCGAGCAAGAGGCGCCCCTGGGCCTCGCGCACGTCGTCAAGATCGCACAGCCGTTCATTGGCGACGAGCCGTTCGTCTTCTACCTTGGCGACAACATCATCGTGGGGGGCATCACGAAGTTTGTCGAGGAGTTCGAGGCGAACCAAGCGAACTGCCAACTCGTGCTCGCCAAGGTGAAAGACCCGGAGCGGTTCGGTGTGCCAGAGATCGGCCCAGACGGCCGCATCCTCTCCATCGAGGAGAAGCCTGAACATCCCAAGAGCCGCTACGCGGTAACCGGCATCTACGTGTACGATAGTTCGATCTTCGACGCGGTCAATAGCATCCAGCCCTCGGCCCGCGGCGAACTCGAAATCTCCGACGCACACCAGTATCTGCTGTCCAACGGCATGAAGGTCTGCTACTCAGAGATCACCGGCTGGTGGAAGGATACCGGCAAGCCATCGGACCTGCTCCAGGCGAACCATCTCGTGCTCGAGAATATGGAGTCGCGTATCGAAGGGAACGTGGATGAGGAGAGCACCCTCACCGGGCGGGTCGTCGTCGAGCCCGGCGCAAAGATCGTCAACAGCCATATCCGCGGCCCGGTCGCGCTGGGGGCGAACGTGTGCGTTGAAAACTCGTACATTGGCCCCTACACGGCCATCGCGCATGATTGTGTGATCCGCAATAGCGAGGTCGAATACAGCATCATCATGCAAGAGTCGCAGATCCTCGACGTGGGCATTCGCATCGAGAACTCGCTCCTCGGCCGTGACGTGCAGATCGTGCGCTCGGCCGCCAAGCCGCGCACGCACAAGTTTATGATCGGCGACCAAAGCCGAGTCGAAGTCGTCTAGCCGCCAGCTCGTCAGCGCCCTTTCCAGACTGAGGAGGAGATTGTGGCGAGGCAAGAATTCTGCATCAATCATCCAGACCGTCCGGCCCAGACGCGCTGCCGACAGTGCCACAAGCCGATCTGCTCGACCTGCATCAAGTCAGACGCCGGCGGCCAATTCTGTAGCTTCCAGTGCTCGGAAGCGTACAAGGACTTCCAAGCCCGCGAAAGGCCCAAGGACAAGCGTGGAATGAACATGATCAGCAAGCTCGTGTTGCTGGTCGTCATCGCGGCCGTGGTTGTCTTCCTTGGCGCCACGGTGTTCAAAAACCCAGCCTGCAAGAGCATTCTGAAAATGATCGGAATGTAAGGCCGATAGGGGGCGGTAGCCGCATGCGCCAGCATGCGGGCGCTCTGTTAGCCAGAGCGCTCAATCCCTACACCTGGACTGGCGGAGTGGGCCGGGCGCTCCCGCGCCCGGCCGTTCATGGACGAAAGGCTTGCACATGGTCGGCATGTTCGTGCTGCTCTGCATCGGCGTGTGCGCGGTGTCGGGCTACTTCCAAGGGCTCATGCGCCAGCTTGTCAGCGTGGCTGCGCTTCTCCTGGCGGTCGTGTTCGCTGGCCCCGTGGGTGCACTTGTGCCGGATGCCTTGCCTGAGTCGATGAACGTTCCGCTTGCGCTCATCCCCGGCATGAAGATGGCCATGGGCGGCATGATCGTGCTGGTGCTCGCCAGTGTCGCAGGCTCGGTCGTGGCCAAGGGGCTGCAAGCGTCGAAGACCAAAGAGATTCGCGCAGAGCAGCAGAAGCTGGATCGATTTCGCGGCTCGTTTTTTGGGGCCGCCAAAGGCCTCCTGCTGGCGTTGGTCATCCTCATGATTGTCTACAACTTGGGCCAAGTCGCGGAAATCGTTGAGGCGCGGGTCGCGAGTCCAACAGTCGGCGATGGCGCCAAGGCGACAACAGGCGTGCGTGCCGGCGCGCCGGCGCAGCGACCCGTGCGAGGCAGCGGCCTCAGGCATACGCTCGCGGCCATTAAGCGGTGGATTGGCGACTCGGCTGCAGGGCCCCTGGTGCGGCAGGCGAACGTCGTCGACGCCAAGATGCTGAGGGATCTCGGCGACATCATCGACATCAGCAACGACCCCAATGCCCTCCGCCGGCTCAAGGAGCACCCCGACGTGAAGCGGCTTATGGAGGTGGAACAGGTGCGGGAACTCGTCAAGAACCCCGAGGTCGTCAAGCTCGTGCGCGAGCACCAGTTCTTGGAGTTGCTCAACCGGGCCGATGTAGCGGCGGCCGCTCAGGATAGCCGGGTCAAGGCGCTGGCGAAGCAGGTGGACTTGGAAGGCATCCTGGCCTTCGCAAAGGGCGACCCGGCCAAGAAGTAGCCGAAGCCGCCGTACGGCGGCTACGCGTTTGGCATCCGCAAGCGACACACGTGCGGCCGTGCAGCGCGAGTGGCTTGCCGCACGCTACGCCTACCCGTACACCTTGTCCGGGTCGAAGACGCGGTCGTCAGTGATTTCAAACGTGTCCGTGGCCGGGTCGTACTTCTCAAAATAGCAACTCATGTAGCCCTTGTGGCAACCCGCGACCTCCTGCTTCACTTTGATGACGAGGGACTTGCCTTCGCAATCGGGCCGCACCTCCTTCACGTGCTGCACGTGGCCCGACGTCTCGCCCTTGATCATGAGCCTGCCCTTGGAGCGCCGGAACACGTGCACCAGACTCGTTTCGAGCGTCTTCTGGAGTGCCTCCTCGGTGAGGTAGGCCAGGGTCAGGACCTGGCCGTCCTCGATGTTGACGATGATGCTGGGAATGTGTCCATCGCTGTTGAACTGGAGCTTGGCGAGTAGGTTCTGCATTTTGTCTCCTGGGCGGTAGGGGGGGTTATGCCACGTCGATCAGGTCCAGCCTGTCGCTGAACCGGCGCAGCAGGGAATGCTTCAACTCTTGGTGTTCGGGCCGCGCGAGCTTGGGATCGGCGGCCACAAGTTCGAATGCGTCGTCCCGGGCCTCACGCAACAAAGCAAAGTCGTCGATAATGTTTCCGAATCGCAGCGCGGGCAGGCCGTGCTGCCGCGTGCCGAAGAACTCGCCCGGCCCGCGAAGCCGCAAGTCAGCTTCCGCAATCTCGAACCCGTCGTTGGTCCGCGCCATGACATCGAGCCGCTCCCGGGCCTCGTCCGTCGTGGCATAGCCAAACAGCAGGCACGTGGACTTGTGCTCGCCGCGGCCAATGCGCCCGCGAAGTTGGTGGAGCTGCGCCAAACCGTAGCGGTTCGCGTGCTCGATGACCATGACCGTCGCGTTCGGGATGTCGATGCCGACCTCAATGACCGTGGTTGCGACCAGCACGTCAAACGCGCGGTCACGAAAAGCGCGCATCGTCGCGTCCTTGTCCGCGGGCTTCATGCGCCCATGGATGAGACCTACCTTGAAGTCAGAGAAGACGCCTTCTTGGAGCTGCTGCGCCGCGTCGGTTGCGTTTCGGAGATCGACCTTCTCGGACTCCTCCACCAGGGGGTAGACCACAAAGGCCTGGCGTCCTTCCGCGAGCTTCTGCCGCACCAGCTCCCACGCCTGGCGCCGGCCCGCGCTTGGCACGACTTGGGTCGCAATGGGTTGCCGGCCAGGAGGCATTTCGTCGATCGTGGATACATCGAGGTCGCCGAACACGGTGAGCGAAAGCGTGCGCGGGATGGGCGTCGCGGTCATGACGAGCACGTCGGGCACGCGGCCCTTCTGCCCAAGCGTGGCGCGCTGGAGCACGCCAAACTTGTGCTGCTCGTCCACGACGACAAGCCCCAGCTTCTGGAACTCCACGTCCTTCTGGATAAGCGCGTGCGTGCCAATGGCGAGTTGGATCTCGCCCGCCGCGAGGGAAACCAGGTTGGCCCGGCGCTGGGCCGCGGTTGCGCTGCCGGTGAGGAGACCAACATTAACATGCGATGACGCGAGGAAATCGGCCACGGTCATGTAGTGCTGCTCCGCGAGGATTTCCGTGGGAGCCATGAGCGCGGCTTGGAATCCGTTCGCGATCGCCGCGAGCATCGCGTACAGCGCGACCACGGTCTTGCCCGATCCCACGTCGCCTTGCAGGAGGCGGTTCATGGGCTTGGGGCTGCGCATGTCGTCAGCGATCTCCGCGATTGAGAGATGCTGGGCGCGGGTCAACTCGAAGGGAAACAGGTCCCGAATATGCGTGTCCACGTTGCGGCCGATCTTGAACGGATAGCCGGGCCGCTCGTCCTTGATGCCGTGGCGCCGAAGCGCCATGGCGATCTCCATGGCCAGGAACTCGTCGTACGCAAGCCGCCGCCGGCCGGCCTCGGCCGCGTCCAAGGCTTCCGGGTAGTGGACTTGCTGGAGCGCGTCGTGAATGGGCAGCAGGCCGCGTTTGCCGAGCAGGCGCTCGGGAAGCGGCTCCGGCTCGTGCGAGAGATACTCGGCGAGCACGGCCGCGGTCATCTTGCGCAACGCCCACTGCGAGAGCCCCTCCGTGCTCGGGTAGATCGGCACGATCCGCCCTGTGGACCCGTCGCTGTCATCATCCGCAGGCGCATCGTCGTCAGCCAGGACTTCGACGTCGGGGTTGCTGATCTGATAGCCGTTGTAGAATCCGACCTTGCCCGACACGAGCACTCGATCGCCCACGTGGGCAACCTTCGCACGATAGGGCTGGTTGAACCAAGTCGCGTTAAGACAGCCCGTGTCATCGGCCACAAGCATTTCGGTGATTGTGGAGCCGCTGCGTATGCGGCGGGTCGAGATGCTCCGGACGTCGGCCACAATGCTGACGTGTTGACCCACTTCGAGGTCGGCAATGCGTTGCGTGTGCGTGCGGTCTTGGTATCCCCTTGGAGCATAGTAGAGCAGGCCGCGAATCGTTGTGACACCCAGCTTGGCGAGGAGCTGCGTGCGCCGGGGGCCGACGCCCTTCACGTATTGCGGCGATTGATCGAGGGGATCGTCCATGCCAACCAACGACGCAAGAATGAACGCAGCGCGGACGTTGCCGCCCGAGCGCTCTGCGTGCCCATAGAGCGGCGAGTGTCATGTCACGCACGTGATGTCGCGCTTGTAGTAGGCCCGTGAGGGCCTTCCGCTCGGATGACGATTCGCCGTCAGAGCAGAGGGCGCCCTTACAGTCGCCACTACAAGCAGGGCGCCCTTACGGTGGCCACTACGAGCAGCGCGCTCCCACGGTCACACAGCGGTGGGGCCCCGGCCGACACTTCAGGCGAGACACGACCCTAGTCCGTCGCCAGCGACTGGATCGCAAGCTCGCGGAGCTGCTTGTCGTCGACCCTCGACGGGGCCTCAGTCATGAGGCAGGCGGCCTTCTGTGTCTTGGGGAACGCAATGACGTCTCGAATGTTGTCGAGGCCGAGCATGAGCGCGACCATGCGGTCGAAGCCAAGCGCAATGCCGCCGTGCGGGGGGGCGCCGTAGCGTAGCGCATCGAGCAGAAATCCGAACTTCGCGCGCGCCTCGGTTTCGTCGATGCCGAGCAGCTTGAACACCCGGGTCTGCACGTCTTCGCTGTGGATACGGATGCTGCCGCCGCCCAATTCCGTGCCGTTGAGCACGACGTCGTACGCGCGGGCGCGAACCTCCGCGGTGGCGCTGTCGAGCTTGTCCATGTCCTCAAGCTTGGGCGACGTGAAGGGGTGGTGCAGCGCGAC
>JAJRTI010000671.1 GCA_024278415.1 Planctomycetota bacterium
ACTGACCACTGACCACTGACCACTGACCCGTTACGGCCCCTGGGGCGTGGCACAGCCCTGGAAGCACAGCCGAGGCAGGCCGATCTTCGGCTACTTTGCCTCTGCCTCGAGTTGGGCGAAGGGGGCGGGCGACCAGAAGTACAGGGGTTGGCTGCGCAGGGGGCCGCGGGTCGCGTCGAAGGACAGGTACACCTGGGCCGGCCGGGTGCGGGCCTCGCCAACGGCTTCGAGCAGGTCGAGGAAGCTCACGCGCCGGCGATAGCGCACGATCCTGGCGTCCTTGATGCCGGCCAGGCGCTTGGCTTGTGCAATCGCGTCTTCGAGGTAGCCGACGCCGTCCACGAGCCCGGCCTTCAGGGCCATCGTGCCGGTGAAGACGCGGCCGTCCGCGAGCTTGACCACTTGCTGCCGGGTCAAGTTTGTGCGGTTGTCGGCCACGATTGATACGAATCGGTCCAGCATTTCGTCCACGATCCCTTGGAGGTAGGCGCGTTCGTCGGGCCGCATGTCGCGCCACATGGACATGGTGTCCTTCATGGCGCCGGACTTGATCGTGGCATCCTTGATGCCGTATTTCTTGGCGAACTCGGCGATGTTGATGGAGGACATGATCACGCCGACGCTGCCGGTGAGTGTGGTGGGGTGGGCCATGACGTAGTGGGCCGGCGCGGAGACGTAGTAGCCTCCCGACGCGGCCACCGTGCCCATGATCACCACAACCTTTGCGCGCGTGTTTTTCTTGAATCTGACAATCCGGTTGTAGATCTCGTCGCTGCCGGTGATGGTGCCGCCGGGGCTGTCCACTTGCATGACAACGGCCTTGATTGAACTGTCGCGCTGGGCCTTGTCGAATTGGAGCTTGACCGAGTCGACGAGGCTCACCGTTTTCTGCCAGGGCGCGCCCATGGACTGGGACGTGATGATGCCAGTCACGGGCATGAGAAGGATCTTGTTAGCGCCGGCGCCTTCGACGGTTACCTCGGTGAACGGCGATACGCGGCGGTCGGCCACGGTTTCGAGGTTCATGCTCTTGCCCAGCGCAAGCCCCACGACCATGAGCGCGAGGAAGCATGTGGTGAGGAAGAAGAAGGCCGCCGCGAGGATGGCGACCCAGAACATCGCGCCGCGTTTAGTCTTTATGGGCGGCGGGGGGGGGGCGGAGTGGGCGGGGGAATGGGGCGAGGGTCCATGCGCGTCTCCCTGGGTGTGCCGAGCCCCGCCATCTGAGCAGTGCTCAGCACAAATAAATAGTCGGTGAAAGTGGGATTATACGCGCGGGCGGCGGAGGTGTCAACGAAGGGCGCCGCACGCGAGTGTCGGTTGACCTTAGCCTTCCCATCTGATACAGTTGCGGGTCTGGCCGGCAGGGGGCAAAACGGCTAGGTTGGGGGCGTGCATGTGGGGGCGCCATGCGACAGTGGTGAAATCCGTCAAGACCGGTCTGCCCCTCACGGCTTCCGCCGCTGAGGCATGGGCGGGCCTCATCTCGCCTGTCTGATCCCAGGAGTTGAGAAGTGATGACCCATCGACCTTCTTCGTTTCGAATCGTGACCCTCGCCGCGGCGCTCTGCGCGGTGTCGGCCTTCCTCTTCGGTTTGGCTGGCTGCAATCGTGGGCCCGGCCGAGCGGCCAAGGCGCTCGTGCACCTGCACAAGGGCAACGAATTGCTCGACGCAGGCAACCTCCCGGCCGCGGCGCGGGAGTTCGCCCAAGCCGTGGAGCTGCATCCCGAAAACCACGCCGCGCGGCTCAAGCTGGGCCAAGTCCTGATGGACATGCAGCGGCCGGACGCCGCGATCGAGCACTTCAAGTACGTTGTCGATGCCGACCCCACCAACCGTGTGGCCCGCGTCAAGTTGGCCGAGGCGTTCGAGTACGTGGGCGATCTCGAGCAGGCGGTCACCCAATACGAGCGCCTGGTCCTGGTCGAGCCCGGATCTTGGGAACTGCGCTTCAAGCTGGCGAAGGTGTACGCGGCTATGGGCAGCATGGTGCCGGCGCAGCGCGAGTTTGCCGGCCTCGTGCGCGAGAATTTGCGGCAGACGGAGGCAATCAACTCCCTCGGCAAGCTCTACGGCAACCTCCAGGCCACGGCCGAAGCCATGGAGTGCTTCAAGCTGGCCAGCAAGCTCTCGCCGGACCACCCGCAGTCCCACTACAACCTCGGCGTCGTCTATTACAACTTGGGTTGGATGGATGACGCGATGCGCCTGTTCAAGAAGACCATCGAATTGGCCCCGACCTTCTCGGCCGCCTACTTCCAGATGGGATTGATCGAGGACGAGCGCGGCGACAAGGACAAGGCTGTCGAGCACTACCGCGACTCGCTCATGCGCGGCGACATGCAAGCCGCGCCGTTCGCGTTCACGCGCCTGGCCATGTGCCATATCGCCAAGGGCGAGAAAAACGACGCCATGGCCATGCTCCGACGCGCGGTGATGCTCAACCCCGCGGATATCTACAGTTGGGAGGAGACCGCCCATTACCTGCTCGGCAAGCTCTTGCTGGAAGACAAGCAAGAGGAGCAGGCGATCAAAGTGCTCGAACACGCCGCCGGCGCGAACCCCCAAGGCTTCCGGGCCATGCAGTTGCTCGCCGAGTTGTACCGCAAAAAGGGCGATACGAAGAAGGCCGACTCCATGGCCAGCCGAGCCAAGATCGCAGAGGACGCATACCGCAAGGCCAAGCAGGCGAACAAGCTCTTCGGGCAGGCCATGACCCTGTTGCGAGACGGCAAGACGAAGGAGGCCGTGGCCGCGGCACAAGCCGCAAACAAGGTCAGCGACGATTTCGACGCGCTCCTCCTCATCGGCCAGGTCGAATACAAGGCGGGCAACAAGGCGGCCGCGCTGAAGGTCATCAATGAGGCCGCGAACCTCCAGCCGCTTTCCGCACTCGCGCAGGCCTACAGGGGCCGGATCATGGCCGAGCAGGGCCAAGAGGACGCGGGCTACAAAGTGATGCTCGAAGCCATGAAGCTGCGGCCGTACGACGTGGCGCTCGATCTCACCGTGGCGGAGTTGGCGCTCAAGCGTAAGGAGGTGGACCTGGCGGTGGAAGCCTGCCACTATGTGCTGGTCATGGAGCCCAGCAACAAGCGGGCGGTCGCACTGCTGACCCAAGCCTATAAATCTCAGGGCAAGGAAGACCCCCAGAAGCTCGCGCAGCAAGACGCGGCCATCGAACTGAAGAAGCAGCAAGAGCATGAGGCCGCGGCGAAGAAACGCCTCGAAGCGCTCATGGAGAATAACAAGAAGCTCAATGAGCAGTTGGACGCCGCGGCCGTAGCCGCGCGCAAGGCCTACAAGGCGGCGCAAGCCGCGGCCG
>JAJRTI010000672.1 GCA_024278415.1 Planctomycetota bacterium
TTCGGCACGACGTACTACCAGTACGACCCCAACGGCAACGTCACCTACAAGAAGCTCGCCAACCACACGTTCACCTACTACGCGTACGACGCGGCCAACCGCGTTACAAGCATCCTCAACTGCCTGCCCGATGGCGCGCCGTTGGCCTACTTCCTCTACGACTACGACGCCGCGTCGCGCATCACCTCCATCACCCGCGAAGACGGAAAGGTGGTATACTACACGTATGACGACGCGGACCGGCTCACGTCCGAGACTTGGAACGCCGCGGACCACACGAACATCTACGCGTTCGAGTGGGACTACGACGCCGCGGGCAACCGCACGTATCAGAAGCGCGGAGATGTCGAGACCTACTACACGTACGACGCGGCGAACCAGCTCACCTTGCGCCACGAAATCCCCGGCCATGCTTGGACGTACTTCAGCTACGATTCCCGGGGCAACTGCACGCACAAGCAAGAGCCGGACGGCACGACGTACTTCGAATACAACCACGCGAACCTCGTCACCGCGATCCGCTACAAGAGTGGCGTGTGCAACTATTTCCGGTATGATGGGCAATTGCGCCGGTACGCGATGCAGGACAGCAACGGCCTGGCGTATTTCACGTGGGACAGCAACGGCATGAACCTGCTGGCCGAGAAGGACATCGACGGCAATGTCACCGCGGGCTACACCCACGGCCACACGCCCATCGACGGCATCGGCTCGGGCGTAGCCGCGAAGAAGATATCTGGCGCAACAACGGAATACCAGTATCCCGCGATGGACCACCGCGGCACGGTCGTGGCCCTGACCGACGACACCGGCGCGGCCTCGGCCACCTACGAGTACGACGCCTGGGGCGTCCCGCTGCACGCAGACGAGTCCAGCCTCACTCTGCCCAACCGCCTCCGCTACCAAACCAACTGGATCGTGCTCGCCGACTCCAATGGCACGCTGTACCTGTCGCCCACCCGGACGTACGATGCGGAGGTGGGGAGGTTCTTGTCGAGCGACCTGATGTCAGTATGGTCTGACTACGGTTACTGCCAAGATCACCCTATCGTGTCCGTCGACCCGCAGGGCGCGGCTGAACAGCGCCTCGACCGCGCGCCAGGGGGAATCGTAGGAATCTGGGATTACTTGCACAGGGGCGACAGGTGGAGGTCGAGGCGCCGTCCGAGCATGCCGGTCGCGCCAGGCAAGTGGGCAGACGGAGCTGTCATTTGGCGGCCGCCGATCGCCATCCCACCCGGCGTTGGCCCCGGCTCACCTCCCGTGGCTCCTGCTCGTCCGCCGTATCCGGGATCGCCCATGCCGAGCGGGTTGATGAGTCAGTGCTTGAATGGTGCAGAGCGATGCATTCGAGACGCGTCTGTCGTCTCGTGCCTCCGGCGAGCCCTCCGTATTGTGCCGAGGGCGAATATCCGGCTCGTGCCTCTGGCAAACTATGGCGACACTTCAGCTGGCGTATCGGATCCTCCCGTCAATGCCGGCGAGAACTGGATCGTTCAAATCCCTGACTTCAGGACGTTCCCCAGACGGGGAATGAACAGACAGTTCATCTGTAGTTCACTTGTCCACGAGCTGATGCACGTATGCCATGGGGACATGATGGGCGGCGCGGCCTATGAGGAAGCCCTAGGAGACAAGACTTTCTATAATGCTGACGACGCGTTAGCCAACCGGGCTCAGCACGACTACAGTTCGAACTGCTGGCGCAATGGGTGTCCAATGAACAGGAGGGGCAGATGAGTAGCGCGAGAGCATGGGCATGCGCCAGCATTGCTGTGTTGACGGTCGTGGTCGGCGGGCTTGCGATTGCATGGCGGTTCTCTGAGCCGCGTCGGAAGCCGCGGCCCCCTCACAACCTCCATGAGACATATCAGCGCCTTCAGATGATGGATATCGCCATCAAGGCCTATTGGTCTGAAACTGACAGGCCGCCATCAGGCTCCAATGCGGATATCGTCATGGCGCTCATTGACAAGAACATTCTGAATGGGCGAGAGTGTGCCCGCATCGGGTTCACCCAGAACGGTCGCTATGTCGATGGATGGGGACGTCCTTTCCGGTTCGTGGTTTCCGAGTCGCCAGATCGCACGGCAGTGCGGGTCTACAGTCTGGGCCCAGATGGACTTGACGCGGCAGGGCACGGTGATGACGTTGGCCTCATCCTCGAACGGGCAACATCCAGTCCTAAGAGCGAGAGTCAGCCGATCACGTCGCGATTCATGTCGAGGCAGCTACCATGAGATTGAGCCGGGCTGAGAGCGGTCCATGTGACCAGGAATCCGCCTCACGTTGCGCCACGATATCCCCAGCCATGCCTGGACCTACTTCCGCTACGACTCCCGGGGCAACTGCACGCACAAGGAGGAGCCCGACGGTACGACGTATTTCGAGTACAACCACGCGAACCTCGTCACTGCGATCCGCTACAAGACTGGCGTGTGCAACTACTTCTGGTATGATGGACAACTACGTCGGTATGCGATGCAGGACAGCCACGGCCTGTCGTATTTCACGTGGGATGCCAA
>JAJRTI010000673.1 GCA_024278415.1 Planctomycetota bacterium
ATCTGGTGCCGCTTCTCCGTGGCCATACTGAAGTGGTCCGCAAGCCGGCCGCCGGCCTTGGACGTGAAGAGCACGTTGCGCGCGTCGGGATCGTGCGCGCCCACGTAGAAGCCGGTGCGGTCGTCGTAGACTTCGGTCCAGGCCATGACGCACCCACCGAGGTAGCGCGTGTCGCGGATGGGCGCCTTGCCCGGCATGATGCGCGTGTGGCCGAAGGACTGGAGGCGAAGCTGCTGGTCGTCGAGGCCGCTCGCGCCGATACGCACGCGTTCGAAGATCGGAAACACGACCGCGGTCACGTCGGCAGGGCCTTCGAGCACTTCCGTCTTCGCGGTGAATCGCCACGTGCCTTCGTCGCCGGGTTCTATCGTGCAGGTGACCCGCGCGCGGCCGAGGCCGGGCTGGCCAAAGAGGTATGTAGCCGTGAAGGTATTGCCGGCCGCCTTCGTCTGCTCGGGCAGGACGGACGCGGGCGAGGCCTCTTGCGGCTTCTCGATCCAGTAACCTTTGCGCCGGGGGTTCGGCTGGGCGATGCGCGGTTGGACGCTTTCCGGGCCGACGCGCACCCACTTGGCCTCGCCGCTCTTCTTGAAGTCGACGGCAACCAGAGGCCGCGCTTTGCCCGGCGCAACAACCGCGTCGCCGGTCCGGGTGTTTTCGATGAGGAACAGGCCGCCCGTGCGCGCGTCGAGCACGAGCCGCGTGTCCGCGTGCGCGAGTTGCACGCACCTGTTGGCATCGACCTGCGCCTGGAGTTTCAGGGGGCCAATAGACTGGCCGCGGCCGAACTCCAGTTTGAACCGGACCGGCCGGCCCGATAGAGGGCCGAGTGCGGACAGGCCCGCGCGGCCGTGGTCGCGCATGCGCTCCTGGGCGAGGGCCTGCCACGTTTTTCCGGAATCGGTGGAGATGGAAATCTTGACTCCCGCGGTCAAGCCTTCGAGGGACAGGAGCCGCTCCAGTCCCGGCACTTGCACATCGCCGGTCTCGACCCAAGCATTGGCGTTCGCTTGGGCTGCCGGCATCGGGCCGAGGCCGGTGGGCGTGTAGCCTTCCGGCGCGAGCACCCACTTATCGACCTTGGGGAAGCGGTACCCGTACGCGATCACCTCGAACCAGTTCCAGCCTGCTTTGGCAGGACGCACACCGCGCTTGATCCACCGCCAGGGCTGGGGCTTCGACTTCACGTCCATGTCCTCGAACATGGCCACGTGCCGGGCGTTGAGGTACTCCCAAAACCGCCAGCGGCCTTTGTCTGCCGACGCCCGAGCCCACACGACGAGGTCTTGCTCTTTGGGCGACACGAACCCGTAGCGCGCGTAGACGAGCGCGTCCATGTATGCGCCACCCGACGCGGCCAGGTCTTTCGGCGCGGGCGCGCCCACGGAGCGCACGTTCGGTTGGCACACATGCCGAAGCGGGGACTCGGCTTCGATGACGATGACTCCCTGCGCGTTGGGGCACAGCGCGCGATCGACGACCCGCGCGCAGCGGGCGTCATACACGCAGCCTTCGCCCTTGACAATCTCCAAGGGGACTGTGAGTTCCGCGGCCGGCCAGGCCAGACAAGTGATCAAGAAGGATGCAGCGATGCTGGTCTTGAGGAGGCGATGCATCAGTATCCTCTTCTCCGCTTCCGGTGGTTGTAGAGGCGTTCTGTGAAGCCGCCTTCGTTCTCGAAGGCCTCGGCTTGGGCAGCGAGTTGGCGATCCAGCAGGGCAACCGCCACCGCGATCAGGGCGTGGGCGCCGTTGGCTGCGATCTCGGGGTAGTCCGGAGGTGTGCATGGAGTGGACTTGGTGGACGGAGTGGACCGGGTGCGCTGTCCATCCTGTCCACTCAGTCTACTTCGTCCACTCCGCGCCGCACGATGCACATCCATCGCCCAACGCACTACATCGTCTGCGGTACCCGGCCGCCGCGCGATCAGCTCGGCCCGACGCGGATCCTTCCTGTCCCACAGCGGCAGCCGCCGGTGCCTCAAGAAATCCTCATAGTCCAGCTTCAGCTCCTCCAGGCTGGCTCGCGCCACGTTCGTGAGCTTCATCTCCATCTTCTTGGAAGTCCCCGACGCCATGCTCCCTTCGACGGTGTTCTGGCGGCATGGGGACACGATGCGATCCGCCTGCGGCGGCTTCCGCATCGCGTCCCCGGCCGCCTGCACCATCTGGTCGTGCGTCCGGCTCCGGCGATTGATGTAGCGGTCGCAGAATCTCACGGTGACGTCGTACACGACTTGAGCCACCTGGAAGCTCTTGAGATTCCGGTATCCGCCATGCTTGGGAATGAGGGGCTCTTGCACGGACATAGGGTCTTCTCGATAGGACTATCCCACTGGACTCCTTGCGTCTTCGGGAGAGTTCCGCCTCCAACCGGTCCGACGGCAAGGAATTGACAAAGCCTCCTATCTCATGCGAAAGTTTAGGGTGCAGGTCTGAACGTACGTAGTAAACTGGGCGTTCATTCCCGTGGTGCGCCGGCGCAGAATGCACATGCGCCGAAGGCGCATCACAACATAGCCCAGTGCAAGCTCGTTCGGTCGCGTCAGCGGGCGAACGA
>JAJRTI010000042.1 GCA_024278415.1 Planctomycetota bacterium
CGTGGCGGTGTTCCAGGAGAAGGACGGGCACGTGGACGCCAAGGGCCTCGACACGATCGGCGTCATCACCGGCGTGCACCATCCGTTGACCATGAAGATGCAGACCAAGCGCCTGCTGTTCTGGCCGGACTCGAAGAATATCATGATTGGCTGCTACTCGTACCGGGACTACAAGGGCCAGTCCGGGCCGGCTCTGGCCCGCGTCAGGCTTTACGAAAACTCCGGGCCACTGCCCGTGCGCGGAATCACGCGGTTCGAGAAGTACCCGGAGCGACGCATCGGCCTGTGGCAGGAGGATCCGAGTATGACCGCCGCCGTCTGGTTTAACCAGGACACCATGCACGACGACATCGGCCTGTCGTACTGGCACACGAAGTGGTCCCGGGCCATTGATTACCTGAACTACTCCGGCCAGAACCTGTGGAACATGCTCGTGTTCGACTACGATGGCGACACCGCGCTGGACACGCACCTCGTACCGCAGTCCTGGCGCGCGTCGGGCTCCGGCCGCGTGCCTGGCTGGGCCGACCTCGGCGCGGTGATGCTGGACCGGGAAGGCGTGGAATTCTATACGGCCATCAACCCGACCCGCCGGGCGTTCGACAAGATGATTCCGCCGGAGCGCAGGCGCGCCGCTGACAACATGCGCGACGTCTCGGCAAAAGGCGCGGCACTGGTCGAGTGCATCGGGGCCGACGACTACTACAGGGAGACGTACAATCCCCTCCACCCGGTGGTCCAGGAACAGTATGCGAAGATGGTGCGCCTGTACACGGAGAAGTTCGGGAAATACTCCCACTTCAAAGGCGTTCATTTCTTATCGACGGGCCGCAGCAATCTCTACTTCTACAGCCTCTCAGAAGGCTATGGCGACTACAACGTGCGCCTGTTCGAGGCCGAAACGGGCATACGCGTCCCCGTGGACGGAAGCGCCCCGAGACGCTACAGCAAACGTCACGCATGGTTGATGGCGAACGCTCGGGAGAAATGGATCGCCTGGCGAACGAAGAAGCTCCTGGAGTTCTACCGGACTCTGAGCGACATCGTCCGCGAGGGCGACAAGTCCCGGCGCTTGTTCATCTCGTTGCGGGGTGGAACCACGGTTCCGCAGGAGAAATGGCCGCTTGCTGGATCGAGCCTCTACGAACACTGGCGGGAATGCGGCATCGACCTGAAGCTCTTCGAGAAAGAGCCAGGCATCCTGCTGGTTCCCGCGCTGGTCCCGAATCGTGGACGCATCTACGCCGAGGGCCAGCGCGGAGCGTACCGTGACGAATACAACTGGCGGTACACCAGCTTTTCCGAAGAGTTGCCGAACGTGGTCGGACGCTTCGAGGACCGCACGGCCATGATCTCCTACCACAGCAACCTCGAGATGCTGCCGCACACGAAACAGAGGATTCCTTCGTATTGGTGGGCCTTTGGCTCGTGGGGCGGCCGCGTCAACGGGCCGCTTCACTGTTTCAGCACGCCTCAGCCGTCCGAGGAGTTCGTCCTCGAACACCTGACCCACGTCCTCGCCGGCTCGGACCCGCGGCGGATCATGCACGGCTGGTGGGGGTGTCCCGACAACGGCAACATCGCGGCCTTCGCCAGGTTCTACGCCGCGTTCAGGAGCATCCCCGCGGTGAACTTCGAGGACGTGCCCGGCGCCGACGACCCGGTCAGGGTGCGCTACTGGCGCGGCAACGGCGAGAGCTTTATGTACATGGTGAACCGCGAGTCCTATCCGGTCCAATACTCAATCTCGCTCACCGGAGTGACGCGGCTGACGCGCACGCGGGATGGGAAGACGTTCAACCCCGTGCCGGACGGCGATCATTCCCGCCTGGACATCACGCTTGCTCCCTACGACGTCACCTGTCTGAGGGGGAGCGGCACGGTCAGAATACTTGGGACGAGCTTCACCGTTCCGGAGCCGGTCGTCAGGGAACTCGAACAGAACCTCGACCTGCTGGGCCGGGCCATAGCGAAAGCGAAGGCGAGCGGAGCCGACGTCACGGCCGTTGAGGCCGTCCACGCGCTGGCCCGAAACGCGCTAGGCGCCCGGCGGTATGCCCACCTCCGTCACCTCCTCCGGAGCGGCCCTGTGCTCAAGTGTAGTAGGGCGACTCATCGCCCGTTTGTCAGCATTGTGGACGGGCCATAAAGGCCCAACTACAGGCCTGCGGCGTCTGGCGATCGGAATTGCCCCCGTGACACACCTCGACCCGCGGTGCGCGGATCATCTCGTCCTTGCGCCCCCTTTGCCCGATGATTCATGGCGGCAGGTTGCCCCACCAACGCCGGCCTCTGACGTCGAGATATGCCTAGGGGCCCTGGGAGAGCGATGATGGGAGAAGCAGCCGTATTCTTTAGTGACGTAGGGCGAGGTCATGGCCCTCAGCAATGCGCTGTAGTTGACGTTGAACGCGACCTCGCTGCCAACCTGTATGTCGGCGTCCTTGGCGTCGAGCACTAGGTGATCGCTCGTCGCGCCAAGCACGTCGACATCAAGCTGGGGGTCTATTCCGTCGACATCCACGTCCTGCTTGCCGATTCCGAGGATCGCCTTTCTAATGACGCCTCTATCCTCGAACACGGGGACATGGCCAAACGCATCTTGACCGCGTTCGCCCACAGAGGCGGTGGGCTTCGTCTTCAATTCGATGACTTCGGCGACGAGCGTAAAGGCATCCGTGTAAAGGCCTGCGATCTTTTCGCGCCGCAATGTTTCCCGCCCGAGGAAGATGGATTCGCCGACGCGCACGTTGTTGATCAGTCCCCAATCCCGCGTCGAAACAAACCACTCATAGCTCGCCGAGTTGCCGCCGGAGATCACCCGCAACGCAATGGCGTACTCGTTTCGCATGCGCTCGGCGATGTGGGCGAGTTGGCCCATGTTGCCGTCGGTAGGTTTTGCGCCGCCGAAACAGGCCAGATTGGTCCCAATGCCGATCAATTCCACGCCCTTCAAATCGAGTGTCCCGGCGATGGTTGCCCCCAATTCAGATGGCATGATGCCTTCCCTCATGTCGCCGAGTTCGACCATCAGGATGATCTTGTGGCGCTTGCCACGCGTGGCGGCATGCTTCGAAAGCTGCGCGATGACGGACAGCTCAGTATTCAGGCTGATGTCGGCGTGCTCGACCACCGATCTGGCCTCGCTCGGCATGGGACTGCGGATCAGGGTGAACTCAGCCTCAATCCCCGCCTCCCGCATTGAACGGATGTTCTCGATCCGCGAGTCGCCAATGGAAGTGATGCCCGCGCCTACCAGCACTTTGGCGACCGCCGGAGCGCCGAGGACGGCCTTGGTCACGGCAGTCACGGACACTCCTCTCGATCCATACAGCGTGGAAATGGCTCGCGCATTATGGGCGATTCTGTGGAGATCGATTTCGAGACGCGGGGCACTCATTGCGGTCCTCGAATGTGGTATCGCTTGAGCGCGCCGCGCACGATCTCGCCCAGCAATTCCTTCGGGCCCATACCGTCGGCGGCGGCCATGACGCCGATGTA
>JAJRTI010000674.1 GCA_024278415.1 Planctomycetota bacterium
CGCCGTACACGTCCTCGCGGTGGCCATCCACATCGCCCCTCCCAGTCAGTAGCGGCCACAGCGACTTCCCCTGCATGCCGGGCAGATGGGGCAGCCCCACCGCGTCGAGGAGCGTCTGGGGTAGATCAACCAACTCGACCAGCGCGTGGGACTCCTGCGCCTGCACTTGGCCGCCCCCCCACACGATGAGCGGCACGCGCGCCGCACAGTCGTAGAAGAACGGCCCTTTCGTGTAGAGGCCGTGGTCGCCCAGCATCTCGCCATGGTCGGAGGTGTACACGATAATCGTGTTGTCGAGTTGTCCGCACCGGTCGAGCGTCTCAACCATCCGGCCCACGTGCTCGTCGATCAGATCGCACATGGCCCAATACGACGCGCGCACGAGGCGATGGTCGGTCTCGGTCATCTTCTCCCATGTGAAGTGGTTGACCCTCCCATAGCTTCCGCGCGACGCGTCGTACTGCTGCCACACGGGTTTGTTGTCCAGTTCGCCAGGCGCGTAGTTGGGCAGAGGGATCTCGTCGAGGCGGTCGAGGTACCGCTCCACGTACTCCTTGGGCGCGTCGAACGCGTGGTGCGGGTCGAACATGTTGACCGAGAACAGCCACGGTTTGCCGTCTCGCGAACGGGCCTCGATGAAGTCGCAGGCCATCTCCGCGCAGTACGCAGTCTGGCTTGTCTCTCCAGTCATGGCGTAGGAGATGTGCTTCGACAGCTCGCAGGGCTTCACGCTCCACTCAAGCCCCTTCTTTGCAAGCCAGTCGTGGTAATGATTCTGTGCGCCGGCCATGCTACTGCTGTGGTGCGACCAGTGGAACACGGAGTAGCCGTCGTCGATGCGCGATTCGACTCCCCCCTGGCCGAGCCATTGCGGGTTGCAGGCGCGCAGATGGAGCTTGCCGGACAAGCCACACACATAGCCCGCGTCGGCGAGTATCTTTGTGACGAGCACCTCAGTGTCGGGGAGGTCGACTCCGTTCTGCCGGCCGCGGCACGTGCGCGGGTAGCGTCCGGTCAGGAACGCCGCGCGGCTGGGCGTGCACACCGGGCTCTGGCTGAACGCGAGATCGAACCGCGTCCCTTCCGCCGCGAGCCGGTCAAGGTGAGGCGTGCGCACCCAGGGGTTGCCGTAGCAACCCAGAGTGTCGAACCGCTGCTGATCGCTGCATATCCAGAGGATGTTGGGCTTTGGCATCGTGGGTGGGATAGTGAGAGGGGAATCTGGAATACTGCGGCAAAGACGATGAGGACTCCATGCGCTCGGCGACGTGCGCGGATGCCTCTCCGCGGCGGTCACCGAATGAACTTCTCGAAGTATGCTTTTGCATGCCCCCACCGGCCCAGGCCCTTGAGCGCGTTCGCGTCGACATTGAACGCGGAGTAGAGGATGTAGCCCGCGAGGAGACAGGGGAGCGCGTTGAGCCAGTAGCTGTCGAACGCCGCGTGTCCGCCAATGCCGGGGAAGACCCAGTGCTGGTTCGGCTTCACGAGCGGGATGCCCGTTTTCGTGAGCGAATCGCCAAACAGGTGGCATCCCACGGCCAGCAGCGCGAGCAGCGCGGTCAGCGGACTGAAGAGGATCACGCGCTCCCCGACTAGCACCCAACCCGCAATCACAGCGGCCGTCACCCCCAGCACGCTGTAGAGGCTGTGCGTTGTCAGCCCGCGATGCTTGATCGGCGTCCAGCGCGAGAGGAGGATGTCGACATCAGGGAAGATGCCGAAGAACGCGGTCCACCAGAGGAGGTCGTACGGCGACATGCCGTCCGCCTGGAACGCGACCGGCAGCGTGTGCCGGTAGTAGATGATGGGCGAACCAACGATGACGGCGGTCGAAACGTGGCCAATGAACTTCATGGGATCCTACCAACAAGACTCGCGGCGGACGGCCTCGTCCGCGGCCGTACTTCTGATCGCTCACCGGGCGACCGCCGGCCGTTCCCAGTTCACGAATGCACACCAGCAACCCGCCTCGGTCAGCCGAGCGGGAATTCGAAAATCGAATACGAGTGAGCTGGCAACGCCAACTCAATGTCCGAACCAGACGCGTCCAGGTCCGACTCCTGCGGCGTGATCGCATTAGGCTCGTCGATGGTGTTGCGTTTGAGCGCGTCTTCGTGCCACAGCCGATGCAGCACCGCGGGGCCAGCGACGGCCGCGTCGCGAAGCCGCAGCTTCACCGTGACCTCCTCGTCGCGATGCCGGTTCACGATCGACACGAATAGGCGCATTGCGTCCGCGTCGAGTGTCGCGCTCACGTCGAGGCACGGTACGTCGAGGGGGCGCCCCTCGAACACGGTCGAATAGCCGTCGCAGTCCACGTATGTGTCGACCGCGGTCGAACCGCTGTGGTGACGCTGCATGGTGAGCGCCCAGTAGACCGTCTCGCGCACCACGTGCTCCGGCGTCACGAGCAACATGCCCACCACGTTGATCGACTGAGCGAAGTTGCCGATCGCGACATGGTTACACTGGCGCTGCATCGCGTTGATGAAGCCCGCAACCGCAAGCGCGTCGACCATGCGATACTGCGTCTCGGTGGGTCGCCACTGCCGGCTCATCTCCTGCATTTTCTGGTCCATGCAGTTCCACTCCGTGACCGCGAGCTTCGGCTTGCGCCGCGCCTTCTTGTCGCGCGCCACGAGGTCGATGAGCCCGGCGAGCGCCCGGATGGTCTGCTCCTCCGCGTAGCCCACGGCCGCGATCGCGTCGTAGTTGTCGCGGCCTTCGGCCGAATTGAAGCCCCAATAGCGGTGGAACGTGAGGTAGTCGATGTGGGGCCACGCCTGCTGGAGCACGTGGAAGTCCCAGTCGAGCGTCCTCTGCGAGCCGCCGACCGCGATGACCTTCAGCGACGGGTCCATCTTTTTGATCGTCTTGCCCCACTCGCGCGCGAGCTTCGCATACTCCGGCCCGGACATGTGGCCGATCTCCCAGGGGCCGTACACTTCGTTGCCAAGCTGCCAGTAGCGCACGTCGAACGGCTCCTCGTACCCGTGCTGCCGGCGCAGGTTCGCGTACTTGCTCGGCGTGGCGAAGTTGCAGTATTCGATCCAGTCGATCGCGTCCTGGAGCGAGGCGAGTCCCGTGCTTAGGTTGATGTGCGGCTCTGCGCCAATGCGCCGGCAAAACTGCGCGAACTCCGCGGTGCCGAAGCCGTTGCCCACGTCGTAGCCGAACTGCGCGTCAATGGTGCGGCAGCGCTCCGCTTGCGGGCCAATGCCCTCTCGCCAGTCGTAGCTCGTGCCAGTACACCCGCCGGGCCAGCGCAGGATCGGAGGAGCGCTTGCGGCCATCGCGTCCACGACCTGCCGGCGCAGGCCGTGTGCGTCCGCGTCGGGATGCGTCGGGTCGCACAGACCTTCGTCCGCGACCCAACGCCGGCGGCACATGAACTGGCCGTAGATTTTCGGATCGACTTGGCCAATGACGCGATACGGGTCGATAGTGATGGTTGTAGGCATTGCGGAATGGTTGATGGGTCATGGTTGATGGTTGATGGCGCAGCACGGCTGCGCGTCATGGGCATGGAGAGCATATTACACGTGCGGATATGTGAGCACAAGCTATGGACCGCGAGCGCCGAATATGCACTAATGTTGGGCTGTCTTTTCCAAGCGCCGTACGGAGCTGTAGCCGCAATGCCCGACCCCGACACCAATCTGAAAGACCACCTTCGCCGAGCACGCGGCAAATTCGTCGCGATGGCGTCCGCGTACTCGCTTGGCACACTCAACGACAACTTCTTCAAGCAGGCGGCGATCTTTTTGGCCATGGCGGCTTCCAAAGACGACATCGCCGGCCACGCGACGAAAATCTTCGCACTGCCCTACCTGCTCTTCGCTGCGCCTGCGGGTTGGCTTGCGGACCGCTTTGTCAAGCGCCGCATCGTCATCGGCGCCAAGGGTCTCGAAGTCGTCGCCATGCTCATCGGTGCGGTCGGCATCTACTACCTCAACTGGCCGCTGATCCTCACCATGGTTGGGGTCATGGCGCTCCAGTCCGCGATCTTCAGTCCCGCGCTCAACGGTTCGATTCCCGACCTATACCCGGAGAGCTACGTCACCCGCGCCAACGGCAACTTGAGGGTCGCGGTCACGGTCGCCATCCTTCTGGGCTACGCTCTGGCCGGCAAGGCGCTGAACGTAGGCGCCGACGGAAAGACCATCACCTCGACCGGCCGGCTCACGGTCGCGATCGTCGCGCTTAGTGTCGCGCTGGTCGGACTGGTGGTGAGCTTCGGCACACCGAGATTCCCGGCCAAGTCGCCGGACGCGGCGTTCCCGTGGTCGGGGCCGTGGGACACGATTCGGAGCCTCTGGCGCATCCGCAAGGACCGCCTCCTCGCGATCACGCTCGTGTGCCAGTGGCTGTTTTACATGGTCGCCGCGCTCCAATTGCTCGTGGTCACCAAGCTCGGCACCCAGCAACTGGGCCTCAGCGAAGGCCAGACCAGCTACCTTCTGCTGGCGCAGATGGTCGGCATCGCGGTGGGCGGCGTGCTCGCCGGGTTCATCTCCAAAGGCGAGCGCTGGCACCGCGTGCTCGCGCCATCGGCAGGCGGGATGGCCGCGGGCATGCTGCTCGTGGGCGCTCTCCCCCATGCCGCCACAGGCGTCGGAGCGTGGGTCTACGGCCTACTGCTGTTCGGGGTGGGCGTCGCGGGCGGGCTCTTCCTCGTGCCCATCGAAAGCTTCGTGCAAGTGCGCCCGCCGGAGGGTCGCAAGGGCCGCGTGATCGCCTGCGCCAACTTCGCCGCGTTCGCAGGCATCCTCATCGCCGGGGATTTGTTCAACCTGATGAACAACGCGTTGCGACCGACCGCGTGCTACGCGGCGATGGGAGTGGGCATGGCGGTCGCCGCCGGGTGGCTGGTGTGGATGCTGAGGAGCGAGCGGGGCGGCATGGTTGATGGTTAGATGGTTGATGGTTGCCCATCCGCTCCCTTCAACCATGAACCATTAACCATTCTCCGACAGCTCCTCCCACACGTCGATCGCGCGCAGGTAGTTGCGGAACTCGCGCTCGGACAACGCGGGCGACGGGCCCTCGGTCGCGCGCAACACAAAGCGCTCCTTGCCTCCCTCGAACGCGGCGCGCGCCGCGGCTTCGGTCGCCTCCTCCGACTCGTTGCAGAGCACGCGGCACTCCAAGTTCCCGCCCAAGGTGATACGCCCCGCGGCCAGGGCCTTGGCCTCGGCCATGGTGATGTCGCCGTCCGGCGGCGGCTCGACCGGCTCGGTGTAGTCCGCGCCCCGCTCGATGCTCCTCTGGAGCGCGTGGCGCACGTGGCCGTGGCAGTGAATCTGCACGACCGCGTCGCTGTGGGCATGGATGTAGTCGATGATCGTGCGCTCCTGCTCCTGCACCAACTCGTCGTAGACCCGCGGCGACGCCATGGGCGGGGTGACCCACTCGCTGCCGCCCATCCACACGTGCTCGATGCCCGGCTCCGAAAGGAGCACGCTCAACACGTCCATGATGCGGTCGAGGCAGATCGCGGTCAGATCCTTCAGGAGTTCCAGATCGGTCAAGCACATGCCGAGGAACATCTCGTAGTCCATCATGCCGGCCACGCACACAAACGGCGATGAAATCCGCGTCGAGTAGATGCCGCGCGCGGCGAAGTCGGCAGGCAGGTTGCTTAGGTCAGGCGGATTGATGTGCGCCGGGCGCTCCCACGGCACGGACCGAATCTTCTCGATGTCGTCGAGGTTCTTGACCGGATACTCGACGGTCCACCCCGTGTGGAGTTGGGAGCTGTACTCGGTGATAAACCGCAGCTCCCCCTTGGGGGTGTCGATGTAGCCCGTCGTGCGGCGCACGCCTTCGGGCCGGTCCTCGACCTCGCGCCGCATGCGCTGGCCCGGGGTGACAAGATAGCGATTGATGCCCGAGCCGATCACCGTCTCGAAGTGCATCTGGTCGTACAGCCGTTCCGCGATCTCGCGGCGAAACTTCTCGCCAATACCGGCAAGCTGTTCGCGGGATCCGACCTCGAATCCTGCCATGTGGATGGGCACGCGGTCCGGCGTTTCGCCGCGCCACGCGGCGAGCAAACGTTCTCGTGGGGTCATGGGTGTTCCTCTCTAACTTTGGGTGCAGGTCTGAACGTACGTAGTAAACTGGGCGTTCATTCCCGTGGTGCGCCGGCGCAGAATGCACATGCGCCGAAGGCGCATCACAACATAGCCCAGTGCAAGCTCGTTCGGTCGCGTCAGCGGGCGAACGAGC
>JAJRTI010000675.1 GCA_024278415.1 Planctomycetota bacterium
ACGTAGGTGTCTACGTGCCCGCGGGCGGGTCCGCGTCCGTCACCCACTTCGAGGTCCGTGTGAAGGGCCTCTCAGGCTGGTGGGAGCGCGAGAAACGCCAGTAACTTAGGAATGTTGGAATGTTGGAATGTTGGAATGATGGAATGCGGCCGTCCGGACAGCCGCATTCCATCATTCCATTCTTCCATTCTTCCACATCTTCCGCGCCGCATGAAGCGGCCGAACCTGCGAAAGGAGCATGACCCGTGTTGAAGCGCATGCACATGACCCTCGCCGTGGCCCTCTTGGCCGTTGTGGTCGGGTGCAGTACGCGGACGGTCCGCGTCGATCCCGACCAGGAACCTGAGAATAGATGGGGCTACACCGGCACGAGCAGCCAAGACCTGCGCACCACCGCCCAAAAGATGGCCGAAGCCATCCTGCAAGTGCCACAGATCGTCAACGCCCAGAACCCGCCGACGATCGCGTTCGTGCCGATGAAGAACAACACGAGCGAGTACGTGGACACGAGCGCGTTCCAGGACCAGATCCGCGGCATCCTTATCAAGTATGCCGGCGCGAAAGTGAGATTCGTCGATCGCCAAATCCAGGCGAAGATCCTGCAAGAGCGCGGCCTCAAGCGCGAGGGCGTGGTCGGCTCGGCCGGCGAGAAGACGCTGCTCGGCGTGGACTACTTCCTCACCGGCCAGATCGACGGCATTGACACGCGCGGCCGGGGCCGGCAGTCCACGTATATGCGCTACTCCTTCCGCCTCACCGACGCCGAGTCAGGCGCGATCATCTGGCAAGACCAGTACGAGGTGAAGAAGGCCGCGCTGAAGCCGATCTGGGACCGCTAAGCGAGGGGCACATGGCGCGGATCACAAACACGTCGTACCGGACTGCGCGCGGCGCTCGCATGGCGCTGCTGCTCGCGGCGAGTCTCTTGGGCGGATGCGCGGCCCAGCGTTCGCCCGTGGAGGCGTTCTATGACAACGACTATGCGTACGCGGTCGAGCGGTTCGAGGAACTGGCGGCTCGCAAGGACAAGAACTTTGCGCTCTACTCGTGCAACCTAGGCGAGGCGCGCCTGGCCATGGGCAACATGATGGACGCCAAGGAGGCCCTGCTCGATGCGACCATGGTGATGCACAACTTCGGCGATGGCGAACTGCGCGGCCTGGGCAGCCTCATCGGGCCGGAGAACATCAAGGCTTTCAAGGGCGACCCCTTCGAGAAGGCCATGGTCGACGCGGCCAACGGCATCGTGCATTACGCGATGGGCGACTACGAGACCGCGGCCGTCGGCTTCCGCCGCGCCCTGCTGGCGGACAAGGACAGCAAGGAGGGGTATCAAGACGACTTCGGCTTGGCGCACTACATGCTCGGCAAGGCGCTGTTGAAGATGGGCGACGTGGAGATGGCCAAGGTCGGCTTCCGCAACGCCAGGAGGTGCGCGCCCGACAACCCCTACGTGAGCCTGGAGGCCAGCCAGGAGGCGAACCTCACGCTCATCATCGATCTCGGCCGCGCGCCCGTGAAGGAGCCCTCAGGCCCGTCGGGCAGCATAGACGTGTACCGGCGCGCGCGCTACCCTGAGGCGTACGCGGTCGTGAGCGTCGATGGCCAGGTGGCCGGCAAGTCCGCGCAGATTCTCGATCTGTTCCAGCAAGCCGAACACTCTGGCCGCTCGGTGAAGGACGCGATCCAAGCGGCCAAGGGCGTGACCAAGATGGGCGCGGCCGGGGTGGCCGCGTTCTCTGACGACGACCGGGTGCAACTCATCGCGCTCCTGATTGCAATATTCCTGCCCGCGGAGGCGGACATCCGGCAGTGCGAGTTGCTGCCCGGCGAGGTGCACGTGTTCCAGGCGAAGGTGGAGCCCGGCTTGCACACGATCACGTTGGCCTTCCACAACGCGGCAGGCCAGGCGCTTCCCCGCTACACGCAACACATGTACTATATTCGTGTAGAGGAGGGCCGCGAGACGTTCCTCTACTGCCGCGCCATCCCCTACCGCGGCCGCGCCCGCCGCGTGCTCGTGAGACCCAAGAAGAAGGACGGCGACAAGTGATGCACCGCACGCCCATGCGCCTCGCACTCGCGCTGCTCGCCGCGTTCGTCGCGGGCTGTGCGATGGAAGACGAGACGGTCGTCGTGTACAGCGCCAAGCCGGCCCAGGCCCCGCCTCTGCGGTACTGCTGCGACGCGGTCGGACACCGGCCCGGCGCCAAGCCATTCTTCATGGGCGGCACTTGCTGCTGCACGCCGACCCAGAAACTCCTTGAGCAGTACCAACGCGACGGTTTCCTCAAGGGCTACACACTGTCGCAGCTCGAATCCGAGTACGAATCGCGCGGCATCCAGACCGACCTCAACCACCGCGGCTGCAACAACGCTTGCCGCTATGGCCCTCACGTTGTGAAGGGCGGCAAGTGTATGGCCACGCCCACCCCCGGCACGCTCAACTACGACGAGGTGATCTCCGGCAAGTTTGAGCCCGTCAACCAGGCGAAGGAGAATCCCAATGCGAAATAGACGCTGGCTGCTAACCTTGCTCGCCGTCCCCCTATTGGCTGGATGCTCGTCCCGCAACATCCGCGCCGTGCCCTTAGCCAAGCCTGAGGCCGAGCACTTCGTTGTGCTGGACAAGGACGTGCGCAGCAAACTCGTGCTCCAGTCCGCACGGCTCGACACGCTGCCCGACGGGCGGCTCAAGCTCACCTGCAATATCGTGAACCGCAAGGGCAAGAGCCTGTGGCGGCCCGGCTTCCTTTGGGATATCCTCAGAGGCATCGGCAGCCTCTTCGTGCGCAAGTCCAGCGCGCAGGAGGGCCCCGAGTGGGCCGACGTGAAGACGCGCTGGCTCGACGCACAGGGCGCAGTCGCCGAGGAGACCAACTGGCAGGCCACGCAGTTCCACCGCCAGATGGACACGACGTTGACCTTTACCTCGACGCGCACGGACGTGCAAGATTACCGCGTGTACATGCGCACGCGGGAGCACTTGCGCTAAACCCGGCGCGCGCCGGAGGAGGTGCACCATGAGAATCGCGCTCGCACTCGCACTCGCACTCGCACTCGCTACGTTGCTAGCGGCGCAGCCGTTGCGCGCGGCAGAGCCAGCAGGGAAACAGGCCCAAGGCGACTACACGCAGAAGCTGCGGCCGAATCCCAACTACGCGAAGTCCGCAGAGAAGAAGTACCGCGATCGCGTCCAAGCCGAGGCGCGGGCCCGGCGAGAAGCAGCCCTCGCGCAGCAGGCTCACAGGCGCTTCGCCGCGGTGGTCCGCACTCGCAGGACGGCCGCGCGGGTGCTGCCGCCCATCCCGTTCCTCTACACCCTGCTCGGCGCCGGCGCCGGCGCAATCATTGGGAACCAGTCCGGCTATGGCTGGGAAGGCGCCGGCATTGGGGCCGCGGCAGGCGCGCTGATCGACGCAAACGCCTACAAGGCGCGGAAGCGCACGCCGCAATAGGCGACGGCCTTAGCCCTGCCCTTTACCCACATCTCTGGCCTTCGAAGGAGTCCCTGTCGCACAGGCGCTAGTGTCGCGCCCCGCAAGTTCGTTTACCCAATCCAGCGCACAGGTTGGGCAATGCCTGCCAACTCTATCTGCCGCGACCCTCGGTGGATGCATCCCCTGCCCGGGGTCCGGCGCCTCATGTCGATACGCCGTAGGCGTTATACCCCAAAGCCCAGGGTTAAGCGTAGCGCAACCCTGGGAAACCCAGGCCCACCCGACCAGCCAAAACCCCGAATGGGGTTTCACAGGAGTTCGCGTTTCCAAGGAGCAAGGAGCTTC
>JAJRTI010000676.1 GCA_024278415.1 Planctomycetota bacterium
CTGGACCGAAGTCTACGACGACCGCACCGGCTTCTACGTGGGCGCGCACGATCCCGACGCGCGCAACGTGCTCTTCACGTCCAAGGCCGGCGGCCGGCTTGCGGACCACTTCAGTATGGCCACGGAGAAGCGGCACCAGATCCGGCCGGGCGAGACCGCGGTGTATGAATACGCGGTCGCCGCACACCCCGGCCCCTGGCACTGGGGCGCGGACCGCTACCGCTCGTGGTTCAGCCGCACGTTCGGCGTCGCACAGTATCCCGAATGGATGCGCACGTACGACGGCTGGATCTCGCTCCAAGCCGAGAACTACGGCAAGTCGTTCCGATTCAGCCAACTCGGCGACTGGCTCACGCGCGCCCGCGCGGTCGGGTTCGACTGGGTGCAGGTGTGGGGCCAGTTTGCGTACGACGGCGGGCCGTGCTGCTCGGCCTTCTACGCGCCGTCGCCCATGTATGGCGGCGTGGCCGGCTGGCGGCGAGCCGTGGCCGAGGTCAAGCGCCGCGGCGGCCGCGTCGGCGGATACTTCGTGTTCGACCGCATGACGCTGCTGCCGCTGCTGAGCGACTACTATCTCGGCCACTTCAAGAAGAGCGATTACCCGGCGAGTATCCCTTGGCCCAAGCCCGAATTCTTCCACAAGGTCCGGCTCGTGCGCGACCCGTCGAACGCGATCCCCGTTTGGCCGCCGCCGAAGGACGAGATCGCCAAGCAGATGGAGGCCGTGCAGAAACACCAACAACTCTACAAGGCCGGCAAGCGCGCCAGGGGCGTGCTCTACTGGAGGAGCGTGTGGATCAACGCTCCGGAGTGGCGCGACTTCATGAAGTTCTGGATCGTGGACAAGTACGTCCGCGAGTATAGCGCCAACACCGCGTACATCGACGTGCTCGGTTGCGGCGGCGGCGTGGAGGACTTCGACCCCCGCCGCGGGCACAACGGATACGGCGCGTGGGGCATGGGCAAGATGCGGATCGCCCAGCGCGTGGCGGAAGCTGCGCGTAAGCTCGATCCTGATTTTGGCCTCACCATGGAGGGCTTGGGCGACTTGCCCGCGCTCTACGCGATGCCCATGTGCAGCGGCGTGTATCGCGGCGGACGCAACGTGTACCGCTACACCTTCCCGGACCGCGTGCTCATCCACGGCGCGACCAACCCCGGCAGCGGAGGCGCCGCGTGGACCCGCTACCTCGAGACCTTCGTCGAGGGCATGCGATTCGACTTCGTCGGACGGCCTACCGCACTGCCGTTGCTGCTGCTCCAACACCAACGGCAGTTCCACCCATGGATCTACCAAGCGCGGTTCATGGATATGGTCGGCCTGCGCGTGAGCGATGCACGCGTGGTCGCGCGGATCCATCGTTTGCAGGGCGCCGCGCCGAAAGGCGCGCTCGTGACCCTTGCGAACCGGTTCATGGTCAAAGGCGCGCGCGTGACGCTCGACTCCAGCGTGCACCGCGACATCGCGGCCGCGTACGTCGTGCGCGTCGATGGCCAAGCAGGCAAGCTAGCGCTTCAGCGCGCGGGCGGCGACGTGTCATTCGCAGTCCCAGAGACCAAAGCCTCGACCGTGCTGCTTGTGCGAGAGCAAGGAAACGGCCCGGCGGTTTGGCCGGTCGTGTATCTGCGGCGCTACGCTCCGCCGGCGCTGGAAGTGACGCTGTTCAATCTCGCATCCACGCGCCAGACCGGCGTTTGCTCGATCGCCAACCTTGGCTTTACCGAACCCTACACCGCGAAGCTCGACGAGGCGAGGGACGCATTGCCGTTCGAGAAAACGCGCTTGACGTACTCACTTGGCGCGGGACAAGCCAAGACGCTCCGCTTCCCGCTCAAATCGCTCGACGACCATCGCTGGAGCATCAATCTACGCGTCCGAGTGCAGTCGGCGAACGGCCTGCGCTGCGAGCGATCGTTCCTCGCTGTGCCGCTCGTGCTCGATGGCTCTTGGGAGTTTCGTGGCAAGCAGGACGAGTTCGTGTATCATGGCGTCCGCGTGCTCAAGCTGCCACCGAGCAACACCGGCTATCAGCACCAGTTCCCGCAATTCTTCCTCGAACCGAGCCATCGCTACCGCGTCAGCGTGCAGGCCATGCGCACCGGCTTCCAAGCCAGGGTGCACAGCTCGCTCCTCGCGGTGATCGGCGAAAGCAACAGCCGCCGCGTCTGGAACCGCTACGTGCTCGACTCCAAACGGCCCAACGAATGGCAGAAACTCGGCGGAACGTTCGAGACTCCGCCGGACCTCGTGCGCGCCGGCATCTACCTCTACAACGTCATGTCGCCCGACACCGCCTGGTTCGACGACCTGCGCCTGGAGGACTTGGGGCCGGTCCCGTAGCCAATCTGCAATCTGCAATTCCCAGTCTTCAATCTTCAATCGGCCACCCATGAACATCCTCTTCATCACTACCGACCAGCAGCGCGGCGACGCGTTGGGCATCGAAACTCCAGGCCTCAAGACGCCGCACATGGACTCGCTCGCAGAGCGCGGGGTGACGTTTACGCGGGCGTACACGAACTGCCCGCTGTGCAGCCCGGCGCGCGTGTCGTGGGCCACTGGCCGCTACCCGCACAACCACGGCACGATCCGCAACGGCATTTGTCCCCTGCCAGCCGAGCAGCAACTCACTTGGTCCAATGCGCTCCAACGCGCCGGCTACCACACAGCGTTCGTCGGCAAGCACCACTTTTTCCATGTGTCGGCCGGCGACGACTCGCGCCGGTACGACGACAAGGTCAAGGGCTTCGGCTTCGACCACGTGCACCAGGTCAGCGGCAAGGGCGCGAGCGCGACGTACATGTGCAACTTCACGGCCGACTTGCAGGACAAGGGCCTGCTGGAGCAGCACGTCGCCCGCTACAAGAACCTCGGCGGCACGCCGACAGACCTCGATACGCTGAGCCGCGTCGTGGGCCCGGCCGTGCTGTCCGAAGACGATTACATCGACGCGTACGTGGGCCGCAAAGGCGTCGAATGGCTGCGCGAGAACAGCCACGAGCCGTTCTGCATGCACCTCTCCTTCCCTGGGCCTCACTCGCCTTTCGACGGGCCCGGGCGCTTTGCGGATATGTATGACGCCGACGACATCGAGTTGCCAGCCGAGTATTGGGACACGCTCGAAGGAAAGCCCGATTGGCAGCACCAACGCCAAGTCGCTCCGCCTGGCAACGAGGACGCCCAACGCCTCGCTCGCGAGGGCCGCGCGCTTTACTATGCGAACACGTCACTCATCGACTACTGGATCGGCGAGGCGCTCGCGGTCCTGCGCGACAAGGGCCAACTCGACAACACCGC
>JAJRTI010000677.1 GCA_024278415.1 Planctomycetota bacterium
GGCCGGCGCAATGCTCGACAAGGACGGCAACGTGCTGTGCAATAGCATCGTCTGCTTCGACAACCGCGCGCAGGCGCTGTTCGACGAGTGGATGCAGGGCCAGGATCCGGCGGCGCTCATGGCCACGACCGGCCAGCCGCCGAGCCAGATGTACTCGCTCGCCAAGCTCATGTGGGTCAAGGCCAACCGGCCCGATCTGTACGAGCGCATGTGGAAATACCTCTGCTACGAGGAGTATGCGATCTACCGTATGGGCCTGCCGCCCACCACCGACTACTCGGTCGCGGGTCGGACCATGGCGTTCGACGTGCTCGCGGGGGCGTGGTCCGTGAGCATTTGCGAAGCCGCGGGCATCGACCCCAATCTGTTTGCCGACGCCAAGCCGTCCGGCGTGGTGGTGGGGGAAATCGGAGCCGCCGCGGCCGAGGAGCTGGGCTTGCCCAAGGGCTGCAAAGTCGTGACCGGGGGACACGACCAGCCGGCCGGCGCGGTGGGCTCGGGCGTGATCGAGGGAGGCTTCGCGGTGGACGGCACCGGCACGACCGAGTGCATCGCGCTCGCGTTTGACAAGCCCATGACCGGGGAGCACATGTTGCGCAACAACCTCTGCTGCGCGCACCACGTCATGCCCGGCCTCTACATGACCCTCCTCTTCAACCTCACCGGCGGCAGCCTGCTCAAGTGGTACCGCGACACGTTGGCCGAGGCGCAGCGCCGCGACGCAGACGCCAAGGGCGCAGACGTGTACGACCTCATCATGGCCGAGATGGCCGATGAGCCGACCGACCTCTTCGTGCTGCCCCACTTCACCATGACCGGCACGCCGTATCTCGACGCGGACCCCACCGGCGCGATCATCGGCCTCTCGCTCACCACGACGCGGGGCGAATTGATCCGGGCCCTCGTCGAGGGCATCACGTACGAGATGAAACTCAACCTCGCGCTGGTGCGGGAGGCTGGCATCGAGGTGCGCGAACTGCGCGCGACCGGCGGCGCGGCCAAGTCCGATCGCTGGCTCCAAATCAAGGCCGACATGTTCAACACGACGGTGGTGAAGCTGTCGGTCACGGAGGCTTCGTGCCTCGGCGTGGCCATGACCGCGGGGGTGGCCAACGGCGACTACGGCTCCTTCGAGGAGGCCGTCGCGCACGTGGTGAAGCCAGAGACGACCTTCGAGCCGGATCCCAAGCGCGCCGCGATCTACGACGAGAAGCTTGCGAAGTATCGCGAGCTGTACCCCATGCTCAAGGAGTGGCGCCAGTAGGTGGCGGGGACATGAACCAAGGACGCGTCGCGTCCGACTTCGTGTCCCCGGAAGCCGCATTCCCGCCACGTAGCCGCACCCGTTAGGCTGCGGGCCGCAGTGCGTTTCGCATCTCCCGCATTCCCCGCATGCTGGCGCATGCGGCTACGGCCGCCATTATCCAATTGTCCATGATCCAACCGCCAGACACGAAGCCACAGCGTTTGCCTCGTGGGGGCGGCGGCCAGGCGCTCGTGCTGCTTCTCTTCTTCGCGTCCGGCGCGAGCGCACTTGCGTATGAAATCATCTGGATGCGGCAGTTGTCGCTGGTGTTCGGGGTCACTGTCTTTGCGCTCAGCGCGGTGCTTTGTGCGTTCATGGGCGGCCTTGCGATGGGGAGCGTCGTCTTCGGCCGCGTGGTCGATGCGCGGCCGCGGTGGGCGCTGGCGCTGTATGGGTGGATGGAAATCGCGATCGCGCTGTACGCGCTCGCACTACCGGGGCTTATTCAGGGCGTGATGCCCATCGCGGCCTGGGCGCGGCTCGCGCTCACCGACTCCTTCTGGCTCCTCAGTCTGGTGAAGCTGGGCGTCACGCTCGCGCTTCTCTTGCCGGCCACGGTGCTCATGGGCGGCACGTGCCCCGTACTGGTGAAGCATTGCGTGACGCGGGCTGACGCAGTGGGCAAACGCGTGGCCTGGCTCTACGCCGCGAACACGCTGGGCGCGACGGTGGGCTGCTTCGCGACGACGTTCTTCATCATCGCCGCGCTCGGCGTGCGGCACACCTTGTGGCTCGCGTCGGCCGTGAGCTTCGGCGTGGGTGTGTGCGCGCTCGTGCTCCATGCACGGAGTGCGCGTGGGAGCGAGGAGCCCGCCGCCGCGGCGCCCCCCGAGGAGTCGGCAGAAGAGATCGAGCCGGCCACGCGCCGCGTGGTGCTGTGGGCTTTCGCGTTTGCAGGGTTTTGCGCGCTCGCGTACGAGACGCTGTGGACGCGCATGCTCGCGCACTTGGTGGGCAACGACGTGCAAGCGTTCGGCGCGATGCTCAGCACGTTCTTGGTGGGGCTGGCGATCGGCAGCTTCGCGGTCTCGAGGCTGTCGTTGTCGCGGCGGGGTGCGTTGGCCGGGTTTGCCATCGTTGAGGCGTTCGTTGGTTGCGGAGCGTTCTTATCCATCGCCGGCTTCGCCATGGCGTCCCCGATCGGAGCCTTGGTGTCGGACACACTGGGCCGGGCGGCCCTAGGGCGCGTGCCCGTGGTGGCGCTCTTGCGATGCGCGCTGGTCATGCTGGCTCCGGCCGTGCTCATGGGCGCGGCCTTCCCGCTCGCGAGCCGGGCGATCACCGGCCGGCTCGACGGCCTGGGCCGCGGCATCGGCGCGCTCTACGGCGCCAACACGCTCGGTGCGGTCGCGGGATCTGTGCTGGCTGGATTCGTGCTGACTCCGTTTATCGGCGTGCAGAGGAGCATATTCCTGTTGGGGCTGGTCAACGTTGGCATTGCCGTGGCGCTCGCGTCGCGCGTCTGGCGACACATGCCGCGCCTGCGCGTAGCGACAGTGGCCGTAGGCATCGCCGTGGCTCTCGTCGTGTGCGGCTTCGTTGGGCTGGAGCCCATTCGAAGGCCGCTCGTGTTTGCGCATCGCGACCCGGCGCTCTTCGAACTCATCTACTACCGCGAGGGCATATCGAGCAACATCGCGGTCCTCCAGAGCCGGCTTAATCCCGCGCAGCGAGAGCTGTCCGTCAACGGCGACCCGGTGTCGTTCACCAACTACGACGACGTGAAGATCCAGAAGCTGCTGGCCCACCTGCCGCTGCTGCTGCACCCGGAGCCCAAGAAGGCGTTGCTCGTCGGGTTTGGCTCGGGCTGCACCTCGTACAGTGTCACACTCCACCAGACCTACTTGACCTGCATCGAGTTGGAGCGCGGCGAGATCGAGGCCGCGCAGTTCTTCCGCGAGCAGAACCACGACATCTTCAACAACCCGTACTTCCAGCTCCGCATCGACGATGGCCGGAACTGGCTGCTGACTGTGCCCGAACGCTATGACGTGATCAGCCGCGACACGCTCCGCATCCGCACGAGCCAAGATCTGTTGACGCGCGAGTTCTACGAGATCTGCAAGTCGCGGCTGGCCGAGGGGGGCCTCCTCTGCGGCGTCATCCCGGTGCACATGTGCCCGGACGAAGCGTACTTCAAGATGCTGCTCAGGACCTTCATGGCCGTGTTCCCCCACGCGTCGCTTTGGTATGGGAACCCACAGATATGTCTTGTGGTCGGCTCGCGCAAAGAGCTGCGCCTCGACCCTGCCGCGCTGCGCCAGCGCATGGCGGCCCCAGGCCTGCGCGAGGACTTGGCCGTGGTAGACATGGCTGACCCGGCCGTGTTCCTCTCGTACTTCCTTATGGCCGACGGGGCCTTGCGGGAGTACGTGGGCGAGGGCGAGATCAGCACCGACGATCGGCCGCTGGGTTTCAGCACGCCGGTGCAGAAGCTTCCGCCCGACGCGGCTCTCGAACTGACCGAAAACCTCCTCAGCCACAAGCAGGTCTTTGCTGGCCTGTCCAACACACCAGCCGAACGCGCCGACCGCGTGGCTCGGCGAGTCATACGTGGCAGAATGCTCCAAGCACAACGCAAGTGGTCAGCCGCGCGCAGGGAGTTGGACCTGGCGCTGGCGCTTTCGCCGCAAGACGCGAACGCGCGCAGGAACGCGGCGCAAGTTTATGACAAGCTCGCGCAGAGGCTTTACGATGCGGGCAAGAAAATCGAGGCCGTGAAACTGCTGGAGCGGGCGGTTCAGCTCGATCCCACCGCAGAGCAGCCGCTCCTGGGGCTGGCCACGTGCTACGAGGAGATGGGCATGACGCAGCAAGCGCGTGCCGCGCAGAGGCGGCTCAAGGGGATGAAGGATCAGGGATTAGGGATTAGGGATTAGAGACAACTGCACCTCATCTCTCATCCCTCATCCCTAATCCCCTGGCGCTGTGGTAGAATAGCCGTCAACGACCATGAAAGTCCGACTCGCCAAGACTGCCGGCTTCTGCATGGGCGTGCGCCGCGCGATGGATATCGTGCTCGACATGGCCGACCAGGCGCGCGGGCCGCTCTACACCGAAGGGCCGCTGATCCACAACCCGCAAGTGCTCGAGTTGCTCGAAGCGCGCGGCGTGTGCGCGCTCAGTGAAGATGCCGATCTCGAAGACGCGACCGTGGTGGTGCGCGCACACGGCATCACGCCTGAGCGCCGGCGCGAACTGAAGGCCCTCGGCCTCCGGCTGCGCGACGCAACTTGTCCCCACGTGGCGCGCGTGCAAGGCCACGTGAAAAAGGCCACGCGCGGCGGCCGAGACACGGTCATCGTCGGCGACGCCGGCCACGCGGAGGTGGTGGGCATCCAGGGCTTCGCCAAGAACGGCGGCTTCGTCGTCCAGACCGTCGAGGAGGTGGACGATCTGCCGGAGTTAGGGCCGGTCACCGTCGTCGCGCAGACGACCCAAGGCCGAGAGCGCTACGAGGCCATCTGCGCGCGGCTCCAGGAGCGATACGCGGACTGCGAAGTGCGCGACACGATCTGCGACGCGACGCGGGACCGGCAGCAGGAGGCTGTTGCGCTGGCCAAGGAGGTGGACGCGATGGTGGTGGTAGGGGGGCGCGGCAGCGCGAATACCAAGCGCATCGTAGCGCTGTGCGAGGCGACAGGCACGCCCACGTATCACGTCGAGACTGAGGCGGAGTTGGACCTGAACGCATTGCGCCGGCTCGACGTGGTGTGCGTGACCGCGGGCGCGTCTACGCCGACGTGGATGATCACGCGCGCGGTCGAGCAACTCCACGCGCTGCGCCCGGCAGAGCCGCCGTTGGTGGAGGCGCAAGCCAAGTTGGCTCAGGCGTTCATGTATACGAACTTGTACTCGGCGACCGGCGCGCTGGGGCTCGCCTATGCCAACTGCCGGCTCATGGGCATCCGTCCGGGCGCGGTGCCGTGGCTCGCGTTCTTTTACGTGTTCTCGATCCAGACGCTCAACATGCTCGTGGAGCGGCGCTCGGAACTGCTCAACGATCCCCCGCGCGCGCAGTTCCTCCAGCGCCACGCGGTACTCATGCTGCTTGCCGCGCTGGGCGCGACCGCGGCCGCGGTCATCGGCGCGCTTCTGTTGGCCAACGAATGGGCCGGCGCGATGCTCATCCTCGCCTGCGCGCTCGGCGGGCTCTACCGCGTCCCTTTCACCCCCGCGCGGCTTCGCGGCCGGCTGCCGTTTCGGCGGCTGGCCGACATCGCCGGCACCCGCGAGATGTTCATTGTAGGCGCGTGGGTCGTGTCCACCGTGTTCGTGCCGGCCTTGGCGCGGCCCCGCGGCCTCGAACCGTCCCTAGGCGTGGCCATGTGCTTCGCCGGCGCGCTCGTGTTCCTACGCACGATCGTGCTGTCGATCCGCGACATCCAGGGCGACCAGGTGATCGGCAAGGAGACGCTGGCCACGTTCCTCGGCCTGTGGCGCAGCAAGGTGCTCATCGTGCTCACGATTCTCGTCACGGTCGGCCTCCTCATCATCGCGCCGCGCATGGGCTGGACCGACCGCGCGAGCTATGGGATGCTCGCATGCTGCGCGTACGCGGCGGGCTACCTCGCGCTCTACCACTTCCGCATCATCAAAACGCGCCTGACCATGGAGGCCGTGGTGGACGGCAACTTCCTACTCGCGGGGTGCATTGCGGTGGCCTTGGGGTAGTCGCATGCGCCAGCATGCGGGAGGTCGCCGCGCCTCTTGGAGTGCGGTCCCGCATGTGCGGGAACGCCGCTTTGGCTTTCCGCCTGTGACTTGCGAACTGCTAGAGCGTCCGCGGATGCAAAGCAGCGCTACGCGCTGCGATCCAAAGCGCCGTCAAGCCGGCGCACTCCAGATGGCCGCGCTCCGAGCGCGTGCGCACAGCCGCTCGTAGGTCGCTCGCTCGATCGTGCCGCTTGCCGCGGTGAGCGCGCAGGCGGAGCCGCACGCGACCCCGCGGCGCAGGCACTCGTCCATAGGCGCCGCGTCGTCGAGCCCCGCGCAGAAGCCGGCCAGGAACGCGTCGCCGCAGCCCACCGTGTTCACCACGTCCTCGGCCGGCACGTCTGCCCGTGCGCACCAGGCGCCGTCACGCGTCACGCACACCGCTCCTTCCGGACCCAGCGACACGACGACGATCTCGATTCGGTCGAGCAGCTTGCGCGCCTCGCGCACCGCGGCGTCCACGCCGTTCACCTGCGCACCGCTGATCTCCGCAAGCTCGACATCGTTCGGCTTCACGAGCGCACACCCATGCTCCGCCGCGGCCGCCAGCGCGGGGCCGCTCGTGTCGACGCACACGCGCCGGCCGCCGGCCGCGCAATGGTCGATGAGCGAGACGAGCGCGGTGGGTTCCATGCCGGGCGGCAGGCTGCCGGCGATGACCACGATCGACGTGGCGGGCAGCAACTCGTCGAGCTTCGCGTGCAGGCGTTCGAGGTCGCCGGCTCCGACGTTGAACCCTAACTCGCGCACGTGCGTGACCGTGTTGTCCACGGGATCGATGATCGTCGTATCGAAGCGCGTGGGCTCGTCCACTGACACGAGTGCGACCTGCGCCGGCGTGCCCGCGAAGGCCTGCTCGAACATGGCCTCCTCGCCCCAGCCCACGAACCCGCTGACGATGGATGGTTTGCCAAGCGTGCACAGCGTGCGCGAGATGTTCACCCCTTTTCCCGCGGGCAGTATCTCCACGACGCGGCCCTTGGTCGTGTCGCCGACGCGGAAGTTGGCGACCTCGATTGCGCGGTCGATTGCGGTATTGGGGGTGATCGTGAGGATCATGGGAATGTTGGACGGGGCGCCTCGGTTCCGCGGGTCATAGCACGCCCTCGCGTTCGAGGATCGCCCGCACCTGCGCCAGCTCGTCGTCGCTTAGTGGCGTGAACGGCTGCGCGAGCCGGTCGCTGTCGAACACGCGCATGAGCATTAGCGCGGACTTGACGGCTTGGATCCCGGCCATGGTCGAGCTGCCGACGAAGAAGCACTCGGTGATGCGGTCGGCTTGGCGCTGAAGCGCGTCGGCCCGCGCCATGTCTCGCGCCCGCGCGGCCTCGAAGAGGTCGGCCACGAGCCGCGGCGCGAGGTTGCCTAGACCGGTCACGAAACCGTCCGCGCCTTGGCTTGCGCCCATGGCCAGCAGCGGGGCCGCGGCGATCATCGCGCTGAAATGCGGGTGCTTCCGCGAGAGTGCGAGGAGCTTCGTGAAGTAAAGCATGTCCGCACTGCTGTCCTTGATCGCAGCCACGTTCGCGGTTTCGATCAGCTCCTCGACCACGTCTGGCGCCATAGTGACCTTGGACATGCGCGGGAAGTTGTAGATGAGGATCGGCAGGTCGGTCTCTTGGCTCAGGCAGCGGTAATGGTTGACGATTGCGGCGTCGTCCATGGGGTAGTAGTAGGGCGCGATCATCGCGAGGCAATCCGCACCCGCGGCCTCGGCCATGCGCACCAACGGCAGGACGCGCTTGACGCTCGTCTCGCTCACGTTGATGCAAATCTTGACGCGGCCCTGGACGGTTTCGGCGACCACATCGCACACGCCCTGTTTCACGTCGTGCGTCAGGAGCGGAAACTCGCCGGTTGTGCCGAGCACGAAGAGGCCGCTCGCACCACCGTCGATCACGTGTTCGAGCAAGCGAACGAAGCTCGGCACGTCGAGGTTCTCGTCGTCGGTGAGCGGCGTGGGGATGGGCGGGACAAGGCCGGTGAGGATTCTGGGTGTAGGCATTTGCTAGACGGGTTGAAGGGCATCGCCGTCAGGATAACCTGAGCGTCGCAAACTGCCCCCACCGCGAGAGACTCGGTGGGGAGTCGGACTGAAGTTATCTGGACGGCGGTGGGCGCAAGGCGGGCTTCGCCCGCAACCCGGGAGCGGATCCCGAGGCTTCGGGATCCGCTCCCGGCAAGCAGCTTCTTGTTTTTTGTGACAGTTCCGGATGGATAAGGCACTACGCTTTCTCGCAGACTTCGCTGCGAGAAAGGGGCGGCGGCGCTGCCGTCGGGCCGCTTGTAGTAGGGCGATTTATCGCCCGTCTGCCTCGTGAGAGCAAGGACGTTCGACGGGCAATGAATTGCCCTACTCCAAACCACTCGCACCGCACACATCGACAACATGTTGTCGTTCGAAAGCCGCTAAGGGCTGCAAAGCAGCGCTACGCGCTGCGAGCCAAAGCGCCGTCAAGCCGGCGCACTCCACATCGGAGCGCATCGACAACATGTTGTCGTTCGAAAGCCGGTAAGCGCCTAAAGGGCAAGGGTTGACGGCGCACACTATAGCAAGTCCCGGGGACGCTCCGAAATGAGTACACCGTGGTCGTATTCCCGCATGCTGGCGCATGCAGCGACCAACGGCATTGTCGCCAAAACTTGACCGGCGGCCGGCAGTGGCCTATAATCCACGACTCCCCGTAGGCGGGGCAACGTTCGCTAAGCGTGTCATCTATTGGAGTGCGAAGTGGCCGATTTTTTGCCAGTTGATGAGCAAATGCGCATCCTCAAGCGCGGCACGGAAGAGATCTTCCCTGAGGAAGAACTTGCCGAGAAGCTTGAGGCGTAGAGGGCGGCCGGCCGGCCTCTGCGCATCAAGTACGGGATCGATCCGACCGCGCCGGACGTGCACCTTGGGCACACCGTGCCGATCAGGAAGCTGCGCCACTTCCAAGAGTTGGGCCACCTGCCCGTCATCATCATTGGCGACTATACCGCGATGGTCGGCGATCCGTCCGGGCGTGATGAGACGCGCAAGTCGGCGCCCCAGCACGAGGAGGTGCTCGCTCTCGCGCAAACCTACGTGGAACAACTGGGCAAGATCCTTGACCTGGACCAGATCGAAGTGCGGCACAACGGCGATTGGTTCAAGGACATGACCTTTGCGGATGTCATTTGGCTGACGTCGAAGATCACGGTCGCCCGCATTATCGAGCGCGACGATTTCAAGAAGCGCCTGGACGCGGGCATTCCCATTGGCTTGCACGAATGCCTCTATTCCCTGATGCAGGGGTACGATTCGGTGATGGTCGAGGCGGACGTGGAGCTTGGCGGCACGGAGCAGAAGCACGCGCTGCTCGTGGGCCGCGACTTGCAGAAGGACGCCGGCCAGACGCCCCAGGTGTGCATGACGTTCCCTATCCTCGTCGGCACGGACGGCACGCGCAGGATGGGCAAGAGCCTGGGCAATTATATTGGCATCGATGAGGCGCCGGAGGAGATGCTGGGCAAGATCATGTCAATTCCGGACCACGCGATGCGGCAGTATTTCGAGTTGACCACGGACTTGCCCGTGGAGCGCATCGAGGAGTTGTTGAGCGACAAGACGCATCCCCGCGACGCGAAGGCGCTGCTCGCGAAGACCATTGTGGCCCGCTATCATGGCGAGGCCGCGGCGCGGGCGGCGGAGGAGCATTTCGACAAGCTTTTCCGGCAACACGAGCAGCCGGACGACATGCCCGATGTCGTGATCACACGGGAGGACTTGAAGGACGGCAAGTTGTGGATCGCGAAACTGATTGTGAAGGCTGGCTTCGCCAAGAGCAATGGCGAAGCGCGGCGGCTTGTCGCACAGGGCGGCGTGGTTTTGGATGGGCAGAAGGTCCGCGATCCGAGTTGGGACTTTGAGCCACAATCGGGCGCCGTGCTGCAAGTCGGCAAGCGGCGATTCGCGGCCCTTCGGGTGCAGGCGTGACCCTTTGGTCCACAGCGACCCCGCCGCCGGCCTCGTGGCGCTGAGCTTGTGACTGCGTTCAGCAGAAGGAGAACACCGATGCCCCCTTATGGTTTCGGCCTTGTCGGCTGCGGCATGATTTCGCGCTTCCACGCCGCGGCGATTGATGCGATTCCGAACGCCAAACTGGTCGCGGTGAACGACGTGGCCGAGGCGGCAGCGAGGCGTTTCGGCGAGGAGTTCGGCGTTGACTGGCATACGGACCTGGACGACATGCTGGCTCGCGACGACGTGGACGTTGTCTGCGTGTGCACGCCCAGCGGGTTCCATCGCAATGCCGCAGTCGCGGCCGCCGACGCCGGCAAACACGTCGTCGTCGAGAAGCCGTTGGACATCACGCTCGCCAAGTGCGATGCGATCATCGACGCGGCCGAGCGTAACAACGTGAAGCTGAGCGGCATCTTTCCCTCTCGTTTTTTTCCGTGCAATCAATTGGTCAAGAAGGCGGTGGACGAGGGCCGTTTTGGCCGCATCACGCTGGGCGACGTGTACACGAAATGGTGGCGCACGCAAGAATACTACGATGGCGGCGGCTGGCGCGGGACGTGGCGACTCGATGGCGGCGGCGCGCTGATGAACCAAGGCGTGCATGCCATCGACTTGTTGTTATGGATCATGGGGCCGGCCGAGTCCGTGCAAGCCTTCACCACGTGCCGCTGCCACGAATGCATCGAGGTCGAGGACACGGCCGTGGCGTGCGTGCGGTTCAAGAGCGGCGCGCTGGGCGTCATCGAGGGCGCCACGTCTGTCTATCCCGGCATGCCCAAGCGGATGGAGATCAGCGGCGAGAGGGGCACTGTCATCGTGAGCGAGGAAGATATCACCACTTGGCAGTTCGCTGACGAGCGTCCGGAGGACGAGCGAATTCGGCACGAGTTTGCGCGCAAGGGCAAGACCGCGGGCGGATCCACCGATCCCAAGGCGATCAGCCACGAAGGCCATCAGCGGCAGTTGGAGAACATGATCCGCGCGATTGAAACCGACACGCCACCCCCTGTTGACGGCCGCGAGGCCCGCAAGGCCGTCGAGTTGATTCTGGCCATCTACCTGTCGTCGCATGAGCAGCGCCTAGTAGAATTGCCGTTGCGCGAGGATCCGGAGTTTGTTGTGCAAGAGGTCTGACCAGTGGGTAAACCGGTAACACTTCAGCCGATTGCAACAGCCGTTGGCCCCATGCACGTGCGCGACAGCGTTTCCGCTTGACGCAACGCTGTTTGGAAGCCCAACGGGCTTCCGGCTTCTAGCCCAGGGTTGCGGCCGCAGGCCGCTACCCTGGGGCCAGGGCTGATATCCGGAATCCCGTTGGGATTCAGATACCCCAACACGCGGCATTGCACGGAAGCTTTGACAGTATTCCGGGTACCCGACTGTTGTACTTGGCTGAAGTGTTACGTAAACCGTAATCTCGCTTACGGCCTGCGTCTGCTCGACAAGAGCCATGACGGCGATTACGATTGCGACGACGACCAAGATTACGCGAGGTAGGAGAACTGTCCCGTGATCCCATCCGGCATCCCCAACCACAGTATCCGCGACTACTGGGTCCACAACCTCCAGAAATTTCCCAACAAGACTGCGGTCATCTACGAAGGCGATTCGTGGACCTTCGCCGAATGCGACGCGCGGATCGAGAACGTGCGGCGCCACATGGTGCGCGAGTGGGGGCTCAAGAAGGGCGATACGGTCGCCATGGCCATGCCCAACTGCTTCGAGTTCCACGTGGCCTACTGGGCTGTCATCAAACAGGGCGGCGTCGTCGTGCCCGTCAACATCCGGCTCGAAGTCGATGGCATGAAGCACGTCATTGGCTCGTCCGACGCGGCGATCCTCGTTTCACACTCGGAAAGCTGGGACAACATCAAGCAAGCGGCCGCGCAGTGCGAGAACATCAAGCACATCGCCACGGTCGGCTTTGCCGACGAGGGCACGACCGAGTTCGACGCGATCGCCAAGACGGAAGGCGAGTGCGTGCCTGACCCTGAGATCGTCGAGGACGACCTCGCGATCATCATGCACACCTCCGGCACGACCGGCCAGCCCAAGGGCGCGATGGTCACGCACGGGAACCTGATCTTCAACGTGAAGATGACCATCATCACGCACGGCTTCCGCCATGAAGACGTGCACCTGCTCGTGGTGCCCATGTTCCATTGCACGGGGTTGTACAGCATGCTGCCGTGCAGCGCGTACCAGGGCAGCACGATTGTGATTGCGCCGCGGCCGCAGATTGGCGAGATCGTCGACCTCATCGAAACGCACCGCATCAGCACCTTCCTCGGCGTGCCGACCATGTTCCACTTCATGGTGAACCTTCGCGGCATCGAGGCGCGCGATCTGAAGTGCCTGAAGATGATTGGGTACGCGGGCTCGCCAATGCCGGTGCAGACCATCGCGAAGCTGCGCGAGAAGTTCCCCTGGCTCCAGATGCGCAACTTTTTCGGGCTCACCGAGACCATCTCGGTCACGCACGTGCTGCCCGACGCGGACGCGGACGTGCGGCCGCACTCGGTGGGGAAGTTGCTGCCGGAGGTCGCCCATCGGCTGATCGACGACGAGGGCAACGACGTGCCTATCGGCGAGGTGGGTGAGTTGTGCCTGCGCAGGGAGAACGTGGTCCAGGGCTACTGGAAGCGGCCGGGCCTCATGGAAGAGGCGATGATTGGTGACTGGTTTCGGACTGGCGACTACGGGATGGAGGACGAGGAGGGCTACCTCTACCTCAAGGGCCGCAAGAAGGACATGATCATTGTGGGCGGTGAGAACGTGTACGCGCTCGAAGTCGAGACTTGCATCATGCAGCACGAAGGCGTGATGGAGGTTGCGTGCGTGGGCGCGCCGGCCACCGGCGTGCGCGCCTATCTCGGCGAGGTGGTGAAGGCTGTTGTCGTCGCCAAGGAGGGGGCCGAGTTGGCCGAGCGCGACATCAAGAAGCATTGCGCAGAACGGCTGGCGAGCTACAAGTGCCCCGTTGTCGTCGAATTCATCGAGAAGCTGCCACGCAACCCGTCGGGCAAGGTGTTGAAGCGCGAGTTGCTCTGAGAGGGACGAAACGCACAGGCGCAAAGCGGGTGCCCGCGAGGAACTGCGCCGTTCTCGCCAAGACGGGGCGGCCTTCGAGGCCGATGGCGTGGGCCGTACATAAAGCGGGCCGCGGTGTGCAGGTGTGCCGCGGCCCAGCGTACTCGAAAGACAGGTGGGATGCCTGCCTCGTGCAGGTAGACGAGCACGCTTAAAAAAGGATAGCACATCGGGAACGTCAAGTCGAGCCCCAAGCGCGGATTCCGCATGCCCGTGCCGCCGGACTCCGCACAACCACGAGTGCGCACGCCAACATGGAGGTTCTGGACACGCTTGCAGGGCAAGTCTTCCACACCGTGGTGCGCCAATCCACAAGCCGCTTGCCTGCGCGCGAGCCTGCATGTAACATCCGTACGGTCAAAGTGCATGGCCCCGATCGCGACATGCCAGCAGCAGCGGAGAAACCCGGATGAACTCAGCGAAGACGAATGCCGCGGATTGCATGATCCCGTGCGCCCGCGACTTGAGGGCGCAGCTTCTCGCCGACCCACACCGCCCGCGGTACCACTTCTGCGCGCCGGAGGGCGTCGCCATGCCTTTCGATCCCAATGGGTGCATCTACTGGCGCGGGCGGCATCATCTTCTCTACATTTTCCAAGACCGATCGCTGCCTCATAGTGGCCATTGTTGGGGCCACGTGTCGAGCGCCGACTTGCTGCACTGGGTACATCATCCCACCGCGATCGCGCCGGCTCCGGGCGATCCGGAGACAGGCATTTTCAGCGGCAACGCGCTCGTGAACAAGGAGGGCGTGCCTACGATCATGTATCTGGGCGTCGGCGCCGGCATCTGCATGGCCACAAGCGACGACGACAACCTCGACCGCTGGACCAAGTGCGCGGCGAACCCGGTGATCCCGATCCCCCAAGAGGGCGATCCTGGTTTCGGCCAGTACAACGTCCACGACCCGCATGTCTGGCTCGATGGCGACAGGTACTACGCGATCCTCAACGGCAGGGGGCGGCCACAGCGCGATTACGATTACGCATTCCTTTTTCGGTCCAAGGACTTGGTCAACTGGGAGTATCGGCACCCCTTCTACGAACCCAATCCGGCGTGGACTTGCCCTGACGAAGACTGTGCGTGTCCCGACTTCTTCCAGCTTGGGGACCGGCACGTGCTGCTCGCAATTAGCCACTCCCGCGGCGCCCGCTACTACCTCGGCCGCTACGAGAACGAGACCTTCTACCCTGAGGAGCACCATCGCATGAACTGGCCGGGCGGGACGTGCTTCGCGCCGGAAAGCCTGCTCGACGGCCATGGCCGCCGGATCATGTGGGCGTGGGCGCTCGACAGGCGTACCGAGGAGCAGACGCGCAAGGCCGGCTGGAGCGGCACGATGACGCTGCCGCGGGTGCTGTCGCTTGGCGATGATGGAGGGCTGCGCATCGAGCCAGTGGCAGAACTCGAAGCGCTACGCAGCAATCATCGGCGGGTCGAGAGCCTTGCGGTGGCCGCAGGTGCCGAAGTGTCCATCGACGACGTACGGGGCGACTGCCTGGAACTCGACGTGGAGATCGAGACCGCCGGAGTAGGGGAGGTGGGTCTGAAGGTGCGTCGTTCCCCAGGTGGCGAGGAGGAGACGGCGATCGCGTACGACTCCGAGCGTCAGTGCTTGCGCATCGACGTCGAGCGCTCCAGCCTCGACCCGGAGATCGTGTACCGCACGTACTGCATGCGCGCCGGAGAGAACCCGGCCGTCACGGCACAGGAGGCTCCGCTTGAACTTGCTCCAGGCGAACCCCTGAAACTGCGCGTCTTCCTTGACCGTTCGATCCTCGAGGTCTTAGCCAATGGCCGGCAGTGCGTCACGCAGCGCATCTACCCCACGCGCGGCGATAGCCTTGGCGTGTCCGCATTCATCCGAGGCGGCGACGCGACCATGACGCTCGACGCGTGGGATATGGCCCCGACGAATCCGTGGTGAGGGGTGATGGCACGGGCACAGAGACACCTGGGGGGGCTAGCGCTGAAGTGGCGGCAATGTCAATCGCGTGGTACAATACGAACCGATATTTGCGGACCTTGTCCATGCCAGGAGCCTAAGCTATGGCGCTCATAGTACAGGATGATTTGCTCAAGGCGGCCGGGACAACCCCCGAGGAAGCTCGACGGCTGCTTGCGGTGGCGGTATATGTGCAAGGCCAAGCTTCGTTTGGGGCGGCCGCGCGTCTGGCCAACATGGATCGCCAGGAGTTCCAGAAACTCCTGGGGAGGCACCGGGTGCCGATGGGGCCTAGCGCTGACGATCTGGACAAGGAGGCCCTCACCTTGAGACGCCTCAAGCTCCTATGATCGTCGTCAGCGACACCCCGCCAGTCACTAATCTCATCGGGTGCGGGCTGCTCCATGTCCTCCCTGTGCTGTACGGGCGCGTCTTGGTGCCCCAAGCTGTGTGCAGGGAACTCGCTATGCTGGTCGATGCTGACCCAGCGTACGATGTCGCCGCGTACGACTGGATCGAGGTCCATACTGTCCAGGATCAGCAGCGCAGATCTTGTGCTGATCGACGAGCGCAGGGGATCCCAAGTGGCTGATGAACTCGATCTGCCGCACGTTGGCGTGCTGGGTACACTGCTGGCGGCCAAGAAGCGGGGGCTCATTGCTGCCGTCGCACCCGTAGTTGACGAGTTGCGATATCACGTTGGCTTCTGGCTCACCGATGATGTGGTGCAGCGTGTGATGGAGCTGGCGGGCGAAAGCTAACGCTCGGGGAGTGTGCCAGCGGCACGTTTGGCGAGTTGGCCCCCGGCGTGCGCATCAGACAGGGTCAAAGCTCGGCACGTCCATCTGCACGCCGCCAGCCAGTGCCGACTGATGTGCAATCAGGCCTGGCGCGGTCATGGCGATGGATTCGTACACGTCCACGGCTGGCTCTCGGTCTTCGAGCAGCGCGGCGATGAACTCCGCACAGAGGAACGCCGCACTGCCGCCGTGGCCGCTGGAATGGCGCATGGGCTCGGGGAGGAGGTCCGTCTCCCAGTAGTTCGGGATCTCCCACGGCTCCCGAGTGCCGTCGAGCTTCGCCACGGTCTGGGGCTGGCCGCCGGAGCCTGGCATGTAGCATGACACCTTCTCGCCGAACCACTGCCCGCGCTCGCCGTGGGCCGCGATGCTCCAGCACACGCTGAAGCGGCAGACGTTGCCCTGGTCCGTGATGCCGAGCGCGATCTCGTTGTCGAACGGGTTGCCGTATGGGTTCTCGTCTCCGGCTGGGAAATCCTCGTCGACCAACTGGCCCAAGCACGACACCTTTACGATCCGCTCCCGCGTCACACCCACGAGCAGGCCGAGCGAGTGGGTGGGGTAGAACATGGGTGGGAAGCCCCAGCGCCAGGTGCGTTCGCCCGCCCGTTGCGAGAGGTCGCTCGAGCGTCGGCCAATGCCGGGATGGTAGTACTCGACCTCCGAGTACAGCAGCCGGCCGAACTCGCCGGCATTGTACGCCTCCCGTGCCGCGATGCAGGGCTGCCGGTAGTAGCTCGACTCGTGCATCATGTACTTCATGCCCGTCTTCTCTTTCGCCTCCTTCACAGCCCGCAACTCGTCGAGTGAAAGGCCCACCGGGCACGCGCTGTCCACGTGCTTGCCGGCCTCCAGGCACATGACTGCCTGCGCCGCGTGGCTCGGAGCATCGCTGAAGATGGCGACCGCGTCGAATGTGTCACCGGCTTTGTCGAGCATCTCCTCGAGCGACTCGAAGGACGCGTCGCAGCCGTATTTCTCCATGAGCCGCTGCTGGCGGCTTTCGTCCGCGTCTGCGACCGCGGCCACCTCGCAGTTCGGATGCTCGTGCCAATGGTGGCTCGCGCCGAAGCCGCCTCCGACGACAGCGATGCGGACCGTGGGTGCTGACATTACCAGTAATCCTCCATGTGAGTGCCTGGATACAGTTGACAAGGCACAGACTACAGGACGAGGTGAGGGAGCCTCAGTCTAGGCCCTGCGCCTGCGGCCCGTAGCGCTCCTGCTTGACAACCAGGCTCTCGCCGTCGGAGAAGCCGTCGCCGCGCTCGCCGAGGATCTTGATGAGGCGTTGGCGCCATTGCGCAACGCGGTCCGCGTGCTCCGGCTTCTTGGCCAGATCGACCAACTCGTCGCGATCTTGGGTGAGGTCGAAGAACTGCTCGTCGCCGGTCATGGGAAACCAGATGTACTTCTCTTTGCCGTCCGTGAGGTACTGCATGGCCTGCGTCGTGTCGTAGCAGGGCGAGTGTTCTCCATGCATGAACTCGCGCCATGGCTCGCCTCGGATCGCCTTGAACACGCTCTGCCCGGTGCAGGTGTCCGGGATCTCAATGCCGGCGCAGTCGAGGATTGTGGGCATCACGTCTTGCAGGCCGACCGGCGCGTCGAAGGCGCCCGATGGCAGATTGAGCCACGCGGGGTAGTGAATCACAAATGGGATGCGTGCGGAGCCCTCGTACGCGTAGCACTTGCGGTGCATATGGTGGTCGCCGAGCATGTCGCCGTGGTCCGCGGTGAAGATCATGATCGTGTTCTTGAGGTCGATGTTGGCGTAGCGAGGCAGCATCTCCATCATGCGGCCGAGTTCATAGTCGATGTGTGTAATGCAGCCGTAGTACCCAATGCGCCCGCGGCGGGTTTGTTCGTCTGTGAGGCGGCCGCGCCAAGCGCAGCGCGCGAGGCCGGGGGTGGGGATGTCGTGCACGTGCGCCCAGTCGCCGACCGGCACGGGGGGCATCTGCGCGTCCTTGTACATGTCCCAGAAGAACTGGGGCGGGTCGTACGGCGAGTGGGGCCGCAGGTGGGAACACCAGAGGAAGAACGGCTTCGTCGGGTCGCGCTTGGCGAGTTGCTGGAGGGACACGTCCGTGGTCCACACCGTAGGGTGGAGGCGCTCGTCCAGGTGCCACGGCCTGGCGAGCCAGCCGTTCGCGTCCACGCCGTGGCCGCGCTCCATGGCCTCCGGGCCGGCCTGCTCCTGGAGCCAGTCCATGTAGTCGTCGTCGCCCTTGTGCAGATCGTGGGGGATAACCATGTGGTATCCGTAAAGCTTCCGCCGCGGATGCATGTTGCGCCAGCCCACGTTAATGCAGTGGTATCCGTTGCGCGCGAGCACGGACGGCAGCGTGTGCGTCTCGTCAAACTCAGCGCCTGCGTACCCAATGAGGCCACAATGGTAGTTTCCCTGGCCGAGGTGCAGAATGCGCCGCGCGCCGGTGGTCGATGGAATCTCTGTGTACGCGTTTGGGAAATACGCACCGTTGTTGACCCATGAGTCAACGTTTGGAGTTTCGCACACCGGGTGGTTGGCGATACTCAGGCAGTCGCCTCGGTGCTGGTCGGTCGTGAACAGGATGATGTCCGGGCGTTTCTCTGCGGCCATGTGAACTCTCCGAGTGGGGGGCGCCGGGGCGGCCAATGTTCAGCGCGGAGCGCCAGTCCGGGGGCTGGCCGGTCCGAGTATAAGTGATCATAGGATCATATGCACGAGCGGAAGGCGTGTCAAGACGGCGTCAAGAAAGTTATCTGATTTCTACTTGACAGGGAGGCTGATGGGTGTTTAGATAGTTACAAAGTTTCATTTGTTGCGATTTACATCGTGACAGGGACGGTCGCCCTTTCGGCCTATGCATGTTGGAGACAATACTATGGCGAAGCGCAAGATGACGATTGCAGCGCTTGAGAAAGCATTGCAAGAGAAGAAGGTGCAGCTGGACGGGCTGCACAACGAACGCAAGAAGCTGTTGCAGCAGTTGGCGAAACTGGACAAGCAAATCGCGGCGGTTCAGGGCGGCGCCACGGGCCTGGGGTCGCGGAGCACAGGAGGACGGGGACGTCGAGGGCCCAGCCTGATTGAGCGGATCGTTCGGATTCTGGCCAAGAACAAGAAGCCCATGACGGCCGGCGAGATTGCAGACGAGGTGCTCGCCGGTGGCTACGAGACCAAGAGCGACAACCTTCAGACCCTGATCTGGTCTCAGATTTACAAGGACGATCGTATTGTTCGTCCGGAGCGGGGCAAGTTCCAACTCAAGGCAGGCGTGAAGGTCGAGGACTGATTCGCCTCACGAGCTGTTCATGTACCCCCCCCGGGGCTCCGGCGATGCTGCCGGAGCCCCGCACCAATCCAGTGGGGCCACCGGGGGCACATGTGAGCCCGGTGCAAGGGCCCGGCCAAAGCGACGGAGCCGCCAGGCCGCTTCTGATCTCTGATTTCTGATCTCTCATCTACCTCGGGTGGTTCGTCGGTGTAGTCGAGCGGAGGGCGCGCAGGACGGAGGACACGTCGGCCACCGTAATGAACCGGCACGCGAAAGCGGCAAGCGCGTAGGACGCGACAAACGCTACGCCGGTGGCGACGAAGACAATGCCGTATCCTAGTCGGCCAGAGGGCAGGTGGGCTTGGCAGGTTTGTCCGCACACCCACCATCCCACCCCACTCGCAGGCGCGCAGGAGATCGCTGCCGGCAGATAGACCCGCCGCACCAGAACAAGGAAGGAGAAGGGGGTTCGGCGGTGGAAATCGTACATGTAGTAAGCATAACTCAGCACGCTAGCCACGAGTGTGCCGCGCAGCGCACCGACGAATCCATACTCGATGACGAGCACAAAGCTGAGGCTGGCATTGAACACGAGCAGGCACACGGCCGCACGCACCTCCGGCCCCAACTCGCCCATGCCCCGCGCGACCGACTTGGCCACGCCGGCCAAGAGGAGCGCCCCGCACGCGATTGACAGATAGCGCGCGGCCTGCGCGATGGACATGTATCCTTGGAGGGCTTCCGGGGCCGGTTCGCCAAGGTAGAAGTACACGATGTGGTCCGCGAAGAGCAGCACAAACACGCAGAGCGGAGCCGTGGCCGCGACCATGTATCGGGACGCGCGCAGGTAGAGTTCGGCGAGCGCGTCGCCGTTGTCCTTGGCGAAGAGTTCCGCGGACGCGGCCTCGATCGCCCCCAGAAGCATGAAGGACACCGTGCGGATGACGTTGCTGATGCGGGCGCCAATGTCGTAAAAGCCCACCAGCTTGGTCTGGCGCATGAGCGCGCCAAGCAAGAGCTTGTCCACGTGGAAGTTGACGATCTCCGATACGGCTGCCACTTGGATCTTCCAGCCAAAATGGAACAGACGCTTGAGCATGTGCCCGTTGCACCAGCGCAGCCCCAGTCGCAGGGAGGGCAAAACGCGCCGCGAGAAAAGGACAAACCCCGCGGCGCTCACAACAGCCATGAGGAGGCGGCTGATGACTAAACCCTTCAAGCCCCAGCCTCGTTCAAGCAGCACCACCGTGCACACGGCGCCGATCACAGCCGAGGCCAACTGCGTGCCGTGCACGAGATCCAGGCGAAGTAGGCCATTGAGGATGGCCCGGAACATGAGGAGCGTGTAGTTCGTGGCGAAGATGGCGAGCACCGCCCTGAATGCAAAACGGCCCTCCGGGAGATCGCAGTTGATCCAAGTGAGCACACGGTCCGTCATCGACCAGCCGACTGCCACGAAGACCAGGCTGAACGCGGCGGAGAAGAGCAACCCCGTGTTGATCACTTGGTTGGTGCGCTCGTGGTCCCCCTTCGCCTGGAACTCCGCGATGTGCTTCATGTACGCCGTGGCGATTCCGAGGTCCAGCAGCGCAGCAAAGTCGGTCAC
>JAJRTI010000678.1 GCA_024278415.1 Planctomycetota bacterium
ACCCAGGGTTGCGAGCGTCGCTCGCGAACCCTGGGCTGATATCCGGAATCCCGTTGGGATTCAGATACCTCAACACGCGGCGTTGCACGGAAGCTTTGCCAGTATCCGGTATCTGGCTGTTGTACTTGGCTGAAGTGTTACCAACCATCAACCATCGCCCCTCCCCATCACTTCCCGCCTGCGGCCCACTTCTTCCACGCGGCGATAGCTTGGGCGCGGTCCTCGGCCGTCGCGTACGTGCGGAACCCCATGTCCTTGCCGGACATGCGGCGCAGCGCGAGGTCGGCCTCCTCCTCCACCTGCCCAGAGGGGTCCGACAGCAATTCGATCAACACGGGCACGACGCGCTTGTCCTTGGTATCGCCAAGCACCGCGGCGATGTGCCGGCGCGTGCGGTAGTCGTCGCTCGCCAGCCCCGCCTTGAGCGCGTCGAGCGCGTCGGCGCCGCCTAGGGACGCAAGCACGTCCACCGCGGTCGAGCGCACGTACGCGTCCTTGTCCATCACCAGGGGCGCCACCGCGGGGATCGCCTGCGGGGTCGCGATCGCGGCCAACACCGCCCTCGCCGACTCGCGCGACTTGGGCGTCCGAAGAATATCGATCACCTCCGGCACGATGGCCGTGTCGTGGATGGCAACCAGCACGTTGGCCGCGTCCGATGCGCGCATAGGGTCGTCGCCGCGCAGAGCTTCGAGCAAGGCCTTCACGACCTCCGCGTTGGCCGCGCCCGCCGCGGCCAACGCGCGCACCGCGGTCGCGGCCGCGCCCGCGTCATCGCTCCCCAGATCCTTGAGCAGCTCCTTCCACGGTTTCGCCTGGGCCGCAGCCGTCTTCGTAACGGCGGCATTGGGCTGAGGCCCGGGCGGCGTCTTGTCGCAGCCGGCCGCGGCACACACAGCGGCCGCGAGCGCGAGCCAACGTGGCGTGGGCGACTTCTTCATAGCGCGTGCTCCAGCGAAGGTCGCGGACAGGCATTCGACGGCATGGTATGGTACTGTGCAGCCCGTCGCCGCGTCAAGACTGCGCAGGGCCGCGACGGACGAGGCGGTCCGTCGCGAGCCTCTGGGCCATCAGGATTCTCCACCCGCCTCAGGCCCAATCCAACGCGGGTGCATGTGGGACTGGAGGCGCAATTCCGGTATGATGCTGGCGCAGCGGGCGGCAGAAACGGGGTCGGCCGGGAGCCTGCCTGCAACTTCTGGTGTCCAATGGCTGCGCTTTGCGCCACCTGTTGCCCTATTGAACAGCCCATGATCCAACTCACCCTCCCCGACAACACCACCATCACGCTCCAGGGCGAGCCCGACCCGGCGTTCCTGGGCTACTTGGCCGAGGCCTGCCCCGAGGTGTGGGCTCGCGTGCTCGCGGCCAAGGCCGGCGGCGGCCTCCAGATCGACCTCGCGGCCGGCGAAGTGTGCCCCGCGCCGGCGCCAGACCAAGCCGAGCGGTTGCTCCACGACCTGCGCACCCTCGCCGCGCTGCCCAATCGCGAGGCCCACCTCGACAGCGCCAACGACCTCGCGCTCGTGTTGTGCGGCGGCAGAGGCGCGCGCATGGAGTCCCAGGCGCACCACAAGGTCTGCTTCCCCATCGGCAGCCGGAGCGTGATCAACCGCGCGCTCGAGACGTATCGCCGCGCCGGCATCGCCCAGCGCGCGGTCGTCGTCGGCGCGATGGCCGACCGCGTGGCCGCGGAGATCGCGCCGGAACATCCCGACTGCGTGTTCGCCTACCAAGCGGACCAGCTCGGCACCGGCCACGCCGCGCGGCAAGCCGCGTACGCGCTCCAACACGTGGGCTTTGCCGGCGACGTGATGCTGACCATGGGCGACAAGGTCATCTCGCAGCGCCACATCGAAAAACTGCGCCAGGCGTTCAAGGACCAAAGCGCCGCCCTCGCGGTCACGGTCGCACCCAAGAACCGCTGGCCCAACTCCGGCCGTGTCGTGTTCCGCGACGACGGCCAGGTCGACTGTTCCGTCGAGCGCAGCGAAGTCACCAAGCGCCTGCTCCTCCAGCGCATCCTCAACCGCATCGAGACGTATGAGATCGAGAGCCATGAGGCCGTTGCGGAGTTGATTGCGGCCGAGGTGCCCGATGCGGACTCGGCCCGGGTCATGTTCGGCGACCGCTTCTGGAACATGATCCATGGCGACGTGCCGTTTGGCCGCGACGCGCTGCGGGATGCCATCACGAGCATGCCGCTCGATTTCGACGTGCACACGTGCGATGGCGCCACCTTGCGCCTCAACGCGTTCGAACTCGAACACCGCTGCGACAAGGTCAACATCTCGGTCTACTACTTCAGGGCTGAGGCGCTCTACTACGCGCTCGAACGCATCACCAACGACAATGCGCAGGGCCAGTTTTACCTCACCGACGCGATCCATGTGCTGTCCCGCGCGGCGAACGCCGACGGCCGCCATCGCTTCAAGGTGATCGCGGTGGACGTGGACGACCCGGAGGAGGTGCTGTCGTACGACACACAAGGCGAACTCCAATACATCGTGGATCGCCTGCGCGCGGACGCGGTCGAGCGCTTGCGGAGCCGCGGGGTCGCGGTGCAGGGCTACTTCCGCCGGTCGTGGGTCGACGACCTGGACACGGTCGACAAGATCGGCGAGGGCACGGAGCTTCAGGAGCCGTCCGTCGTGGATCTCGGCCCCGACCCGGAGCACACCATCGGCAAGCGCTGCCACATACAGGGCACGGTCCTATGCAGCGCGCTGGGCGACGACTGCGTCGTGGAGGACTCGACGCTGCGCAACGTGATCGCGGGCAGCGAGGTGGCCATCCGCGGGACCCGTTTCGACGCGGGCGCACCCCAAGTGGTGCCCTCCGGAGTAGCGATCGTGAACCGCGACTTCTCCCAGCTCGACGAGGCGCGCACGAAGCAGCGGGACGTGCTCGCCCAACTGCGCGAGCGATACGAGGAGGCCATCGCGGCCGGCAAGTTGGAGGGGCCCGTCGAGCGGTACATGGGCGACGTAGACGAAACGAACGTGTTCGTGGACCCGCGCATGATCGACACGCTGGTGGCCAACGGCAAGCGCGTGCGGCCGGGGTCGATCCTCGAGCGCCGGGAGAGCGACACCGTGGGCGAGTGGCTCACTCGGCTCGACGAATTCGGCGAGGCTATCCGAACCGAATTCCACGGCATCTACGGCGACAGCCCTGAGTTGATCGAGGAGCGCCGGCAGGCGTACATCAAGACCCTCACCGCATTCGGCCGCACCTTCGGGTACACCAACCGCGTGATCATCTCCCGCTCGCCGGGGCGCATCAACCTCATGGGCCGGCACGTGGACCACCAGGGCGGCCACATCAACCAGATGGCGATCAACCGCGAGGTCCTCATGGTCGTGCAGCGCCGGCACGACGACCGCGTCGTCGTCCAGAACGTGGACCGCGAACGCTTCGAGCCGGTCACCTTCGTCATCGGCGAGGAATACACCAGCGACGCGGCCGGCAACTGGCAGCGGTGGGTCGACAGCGACGAGATCAAGGGCCGCCTCGCGCAGACGCAGGGCAACTGGGGCAACTACGTGCGCGCCGCGCTGTTCCGGCTCCAGGACGTGCACCGCTCGACGCCGCTGTACGGCATGAACATGATGGTGCACGGCAACATCCCCATCGCGGCCGGGCTCAGTTCGTCGTCGGCCATCGTCGTGGGCACCGCGGAGGCCGCGGTGCGCATCAACGAACTAGCCCTCCAGCCCCAGCAGTTCGTCGACCTGTGCGGCGAGGGCGAGTGGTACGTGGGCACGCGCGGCGGCTCGGGCGACCACGCGGCCATGAAGTTCGGCGCGAAGGGCAGCATCGCGCACGTGCGGTTCCTGCCCTTCCACGTGGAGGGCTTCGTCCAGTTCCCCCAGGGCTACCGCCTGGTCGTGTGCCAGTCCCACGGCCAAGCGCACAAGGCCGCCGGCACGCGCAACATCTTCAACAGCAAAGTGGCGACCTACCGCCTCGGATTCCTCCTCATCCAGGAAAAGTTCCCGCACCATGCGCCGAAGCTCGAACACCTGCGCGACGTGAATGCGGAGCATCTCGGAGTGGACCTGGCCGAAATCTACGAGATGCTTCGGGCGCTGCCGGAGCGCGCGACGCGCGCGGAGATCCGGGAGATGCTCGCCGGCAAGCACGAGGACAAGCTCGCCGAGTATTTCTCCACACACGATGAGCCGCCGGGCGGATATGAACTGCGCAAGGTGTGCCTCTTCGGCCTGGGCGAATGCGCGCGCACGAAGATATGCCCCTCCTTCCTCAGAAACGGCGACATCGTCGGCTTCGGCGAATTGATGAAGATCTCCCACGATGGCGACCGCGTGAGCCGGCGCGTCGATGGTGGCATGGAGCCGTACGACAACGAGTTCCGCGACACGGAGATCGACGGCCTAATCGCCGACCTGCGCAGCGGCGCCCCGGAGCGCGTCGAGCGGGCGCAGATGCACCACCGGCCCGGCGGTTACGGGTGCAGCACGGAGGGCATCGACTTCATGGTCGACACGGCCTGCGCGGTCGAAGGGGTGGCGGGCGCGCAACTCGCCGGCGCGGGGCTCGGCGGCTGCATCATGGTGCTCGTGAAGGACGAGGCCGTGCCCGCACTCGTGGAGCGGCTGACCGCTGAGTACTACAACAACGACCCGGAAGAGGCGAAGCAGAAGATCGAAGCGTGCGTGCCCATCGATGGGTCGGGAGCGATCGAGTTTTGACGACAGGTCTTGAGCGCATCCACGATCGTATCCAACGGCTCGCAGCCCCGGGCCTTCGAGGTCCGATACACCGACACCTGCCTGCGCCGCCGCGCTGCAGGCAGGTCAAAACCGCCTGCGTCCGCGCGCCCCTGTCCGAACGGTTGCCTTGCGAGGGCTTGGGGATGCGGTAGAGTTCGAGGCCAGAGCCCTCGAACCAGCATCTCTTGGGTGGTGGGCGAAGCCCACCTTGTTGACTTGGCCATCAGAGGCCACAAGGTGGAACGTTATGCCACCCACCCACACAGAACAGCGAAGAACCCTTTTAGGCAGCTTCGCCGCCCTGCAACGTGAGTTGAACGGTCGCAACGGCGGACGTGGCCGTCCGCCGCGAGTGACTTGAAAGCCAGGTGCCAATCGTCATCTCACGCTCCGCTTGGTTTCGATACGCCCAGCGCTCTACGCTGGGCTACTCAACTGGCACTCGCCCCACGCCGGTCGAGTAGGCACGAAGTGCCGTATCGAGACCCTCGTGGACGGGAAATCCTGCAGCCAAAGAGGCCATAGGAACATAACGGGTGTGCGAGCTGTTGCACTTGGCTGAAGGGTTACAAGGCTGCTGCAAATAGCTGAAATGTTGCCTCGATAAAATATCCTTGACAAAACGCGGGGGGGGGGGGGTACACTTTACCTGTTACCTTGCTCTGCACGCGGTTGGCGATGCAGACGCGGCCGCGGGCGGGAGCAGGCGCAGTCCAAAGCGGTTTTATGCAGACGGGAGGTCGCCATGAGCAGTGCGGTGATGAGCGCGGCGTTGGACGGGAAGGCCCAGAGTGGAACGCGACCCGGCCTCACTCCTGCCCAAGCGCCAGGGCGGCGCAAACGCGGGAGGCCACCCAAGCCCAT
>JAJRTI010000679.1 GCA_024278415.1 Planctomycetota bacterium
GTTCGGCGAGTTCGATCCCAAGGTGCCGGACGCGTTCCGCGATTCGCCGTTCGTCTTCCTGGCCAACGGCGTGCCCGCGGTGCAGAAGAAGGTGCTGGAGCAAGTCGACCAGCCCAAGTTCGTGGTCGCGGACACGATGAACTTGTGGATCAACGAGACGCGCGACGAGCTGGTCGAGTTGCTGGGCATGATCGACGCGATCGTGCTCAACGACGAGGAAGCGCGCATGCTGACCGGCGAGAGCAACCTCGTGCGCGCCGGCCGCGCGGTGAGCGGCATGGGCCCCAGCACGGTGATCATCAAGAAGGGCGAGCACGGCTCCATGCTACTCGGCCCGGACCTCTTCTTCGCCGCGCCGGCTTACCCCGCTGAGACGGTCGTGGACCCCACCGGCGCCGGAGACAGCTTTGCCGGCGGCATGATGGGCTACCTCGCGAGTGTGGGCGACGTGACGCCCGAAGCGCTCAAGCGCGCCTGCGTGTACGGCACCATCGTCGCCTCGTTCAACATTGAAGACTTCAGCCTCGAACGCTTCAAGCGGCTCACCCGGGCTGACATCGACGCGCGGTTCGATGAGTTCCGGACGATGCTGGCGTTCTGAGCCATTACTGCATATTGCGTATCCCGTATTCCGTATCTCGGATCGCCATTCTGCATACGCAATACGCAATACGCAATACGGAATAGCCCCCGTGCCCATCCGCAGTTTCATCTGTGTCGAGATTGACGACGCGATTCGAGCGGCGTTGGCCGACGCACAGCAAGCGCTCGCGGGCGCAGGCGGACAGGTGCGATGGTCGAAGCCTGAGAACGTCCACGTAACGCTGAAGTTTCTCGGCGATATCGCCGAGGAAAATGTCGGAGCCGCGTGTAGAATCGTCAAGTCCGTAGCCGGCGGCTACGATGCGTTCGACATCACGGTCGCCGGTTTCGGAGCATTCCCCAACTGGCGCCGGCCTCGTGTGGTTTTCGCACATGTGGACGACCCCACTGGCGCGCTGGCGAAGCTGACCAAGGCGTTCGAGCGCGAGATGACCGCGATCGGCGTCAAGCGCGAGAAACGGCCGTTCCGGTCGCACCTCACGCTCGGCCGCGTCAAGCCGACTCGCGGGATCGACGGCCTCGCGGCCGCGGTGGCCGAGCGCGGCGACGAGACGTTCGGCTCGCAGGCCGTCGGCGAGGTCGTGCTCATGCGCAGCGAACTGCGGCCCGCGGGGCCGATCTACTCGCGGCTTGGAGTTGGGAAGCTAAAGGCGTAACCGGCAGCAACCCTCTTAGCGAAAGGACATCCTCATGGCGTCCAAGGCGAAACCGTCTCCCTACGACCGGAGCAACGGCGACAGTGAAAAGCGCGGCGAGGCGCTTGACCGGGCGATTCAGTACATCGACCGGCAGTACGGCACGGGCACGCTCATGCGCCTAGGCGACGACGCGGTCAAGGCCAACGTGGACGCCATTTCCACGGGCTCCCTCTCGCTCGACATCGCGCTGGGCATAGGCGGCGTGCCCCGGGGCCGCGTGGTTGAGATCTACGGCCCGGAGTCGTCGGGCAAGACGACCCTCACGCTCCACATCATCGCGAACGCGCAGAAGGCTGGCGGCATTGGCGCGCTTATCGACGCGGAGCACGCGCTCGACGCCACGTACGCCCGGCGCCTGGGCGTGGACATCGACAACCTGCTCGTGAACCAGCCGGACAACGGCGAGCAAGCACTCGAAATCGCCGAAATCCTCGTGCGTAGCAACGCGGTGGACGTGGTTGCGATCGACTCGGTGGCCGCGCTTGTGCCGAGGGCGGAGATCGAGGGCGACATGGGCGACTCCCACATGGGCCTCCAGGCGCGGCTCATGTCGCAAGCCCTTCGCAAGCTCACCGGCGCCATCAGCAAGAGCAAGACGACCGTCATTTTCATCAACCAGATTCGCGAGAAGATCGGCGTCATGTTTGGCAGCCCTGAGACGACCCCCGGAGGCCGGGCGCTCAAGTTCTACTCGTCGGTCCGGATCAACATCAAGCGCATCGGCACGATCAAGAGCGGCGACGAGGCCGTTGGCAATCGCACCAAGTGTGAGATCAAGAAGAACAAAGTCGCCGCGCCGTTCAAGAAGGCCGAGTTCGACATCATGTTCAACCAAGGCATCAGCGCCGAGGGCGACCTGATCGACTTGGGCGTCGAAAGCGGCATCATCGACAAGAGCGGCACGTGGCTCTCGTTCGGCGAGACGCGGCTTGGCCAAGGCCGCGAGAACGGCAAGCAATTCCTCAGAGACAACCCCGACATTGCGGCCGCGATCCGCGAACAAGTCATGGCCAAGCTCGCGCCCGACCTGGTCAAGCCGGCGCCCGCGCCGCCCTCCGAGGCGTCTGCGCCGCCCGAAGCACAGACGCCAGCGGAGTCGTGACGTCGGCGCGTTCGTCGTGAGGCGTAGCCGCACGGCGGGCCACGGACGTCCAGCACCAGTGCGCAGTTCAGGGGAGTTGGGGGCATCCTTAGCTCCTTAGCGCAAATCTCGGGACAACATGTTGTCGATGTTCTGTCACCCTCCTACTCTTCGTCTTACTCTTTGTCCTACTCCTCCGCCGTGTCATGCGTTTTATGAGTAAGATTTATGAGTAAGACGAAGAGTAGGAACTGCGGCGGCGCCGCCGCTTTCTCGCTGCGCAGCCGGCGAAAAAGCATAGGCGCTTATCAGTGAGAAACCGCGACGAAAAACAGGAAGCTGGAGCGGAATGCCTTCGCATTCCGATGCTTGCACTGCCAAACGGTGAAGACGGAAGGCGATCCCGAGGCTTCGGGCTGCTTTTTACCCCTATCTCCGGGACGGATACCACAGGCTTGCCCTGTGGTGATTCATGCTGGCAATCTACAAGAACGGCATGCCCGCAGGGGAGATGCCACGGGCTTGGCCCGTGGAGTCTCACGCTTCCGGAGCAAAAAGCCTAACGATCCGCTGCGCAAGGCAGTGGCATCTCTGGCCAAGTTATGGGTGTAGGTCTGATTGTACGTATCCCTACGCGTCGCATTCTGGAGTTTCAGTTTCGAAGTGGATTCAGGCAGGTTCACAACAAACGTCCCGACTCTTCGCCTGCGTGCAACCCCTCGCGGACACCGCAGCCCGAAGGGCTGCCACAACATAGCCCAGTGCAAGCCGCGCCCCGCGCGGCGCCGCGCTGGGTTCGCGTCGGCTCCAGGCCAAGGAACGCTGAAAGCGTTCCACA
>JAJRTI010000680.1 GCA_024278415.1 Planctomycetota bacterium
AAGAGGCGGCTGCGCCGCCGTCGGGCCGCTTGTAGTAGGGCGATTTATCGCCCGTCTGCCTCGTGAGAGCAAGGCCGTTCGACGGGCAATGAATTGCCCTACTACAAACCACGTCGCCTCGCACCGCACACATCGACAACATGTTGTCGTTCGAAAGCCGGTAAGGGCCTAATCGGGCAGCGGGGGCCGGAACGACGAGAACGATAGCGTTCGATCATGTGGGAGGGCTTCCAACGAATTCGGAAAGGCAGCGCATGGGGAAGAGGCAGGGAGTGAGGGCTGGCTCCGTAGTAGCCGGCATTCACTGGACTTCTCGACAAGCCAGCAGTGGCATTGCCGGAGCATGTCCTCACGTCACGGGTGAGGTGCAGCCGTGCCCTTGACATCCTTTCCGCTTCGCGCCAGACTTGTGCGCGGCCGTTCGCCTTCCCGAAGGTTTGCAACCTTTGGGGAGGCCTGCCGACGCGGGTTCGTTACGGCTTCCTCCCCACAAGACCCCACCATGGAGCAAGGCAACATGCTCGCCCCTGAGAAGCTCAAGCACATGCTGCGGCTCATGTATCGCATCCGTCTCTTCGAGTCGCGCATCAAGGATTTCTACGACTATCGCAGCTACCTCGGCAAGGGCGACGACGCTGGCGACGCGTACGACTTCCAGAGCAAGGGCCTCATTGCCGGCGCGGTGCATTTGTCCATCGGACAGGAGGCGACCGAGGTCGGCATGTGCGCGTGCCTCAACGACGACGACTACGTGACTAGCACGCACCGGGGCCACGGCCACGCAATCGCCAAAGGCGCGGACCTGCGCGGCATGATGGCCGAACTCATGGGCCGCGAGACAGGCTACAGCAAGGGCTGCGGCGGATCGATGCACATCTTCTGCAAAGAGTTGGGGCTGCTCGGCGGCAACGGCATCATTGGCGCGCAGATTCCGCTCGCGGCCGGCGCGGCGTTCAGCGCCAAGTACCGCGGCACGCAACAAGTCGCAGTCGGCTTCATGAGCGATGGCGCTACGAACCAAGGCACGTTCCACGAAGCGCTCAACATGGCCAAGCTGTGGGACCTGCCGGTGGTTTACGTCGTGGAGAACAACCTCTACGCAGCCACCACGCCAGCCGCGATCGCATTCCCCATCGAAGACATAGCGGACCGCGCGGCGTCGTACGGCATGCCCGGCCTGGTCGTGGACGGCCAAGACGTGTTCGCTGTGTACGAAGCCGCAAAGGAAGCCGTGGACCGCGCACGCGCGGGCGGCGGCCCAACGCTGATCGAGTCCAAGACGTTCCGCTTCGAAGGCCATTGCGGCAACTCGAAGACGCACAACAACCCGGCCCAGCTCGAAGATTGGCTCAAGCGAGACCCCATCACGCTCTTCGAGGAGAAGCTGTGCAGCGATGGCATCCTCGCCACCGACGATCTGTTGGCCCTCAAGGACGAAGTGAAGGCCGAGGTCGAGGACGCGGTCGAGTTCGCCAAGGCCAGCCCGTTCCCCAAGATCGAAGACTTGCCCGCGAGTGTTTGAACCACGAAGGGCCGGTAGCCGCATGCGCCAGCATGCGGGATCATCGGACTTGAAGAAACCTCCTTGAGTTCGTCCCGCAGCCTGGCGGCTGCGGCTACCTCTGACCTCTGAGACAACCCATGCCTACCATCACGTACGTCCGAGCGTTGAGCGACGCGATCAAGGAAGAGATGGACCGCGACGAGACCGTGTTCACCATTGGCGAGGACATCGGCCCGGTGCGCGAGCCCGAAGGCATGTGGGAGCAGTACCGCGCGATCCGCACGTGGCAGACGCCGATCTCCGAGTCCGGCTTCACCGGCATTGGCGTAGGCGCGGCCATGACCGGGCTGCGTCCGGTCGTGGTCATCATGTACTGCGACTTCCTCACTTGCGCGATGGACCCGATCGTGAACCAAGCCGCGAAAGTGCACCTCATGTCCGGCGGACAGATCAAGGTTCCTCTGGTCATTCGCACGCCAGCGGGCATGGGCACGCGTGAGGGCGGCCACCACAGCGGCAGCCTCGAGGCGTGGTTCGTGCACTCGCCGGGCATCAAGGTCGTGGCGCCCACCTGCGCGTACGACGCCAAGGGACTCATGAAGTCCGCGATCCGCGACGATGGCCCGGTCATGTACATTCAGCACCGCCTGCTCCACCCGCTGGAAGGCGAGGTGCCGGATGAAGAGGTCCTCGTGCCCCTGGGCCAGGCGGATGTGAAGCGCGAGGGCTCCGACATCACCATCGTCGGCGTGTCGTACGGCATGGTCAAGGTGCTCGAAGCCGCGGAGCGCTTGGCCGGGGAGATCAGCGTCGAGGCCGTAGACCCGCGCACGCTGTCGCCGCTCGACGTGGACACGCTCGTGGAGTCGGTGGCCAAGACGGGCCGTCTGCTCGTGGTCCACGAGGCGCCGACGACCGGCGGCGTGGGAGCGGACATCGTGCGGCAAGTGGTCGAGAAGGGGTTCGAGCACCTCAAGACCGCGCCCAAGGTGCTCGCCGGCCGCTACACGGCCATGCCCTACAGCGCGCCGCTCGAAGACCAGTGCCTCCCGCAGGTGGACAACATCATCGCGGCCGCGCGGGAGATGGTGGCCGCGTAGGCATGCTGCGGTGGAAAGCTCGCACCCTGGCGGGTGCGGCTACGAGTTCGTTCTTCGAAGGAGGCCGCCATGAGCGAAGCCGTCAAGACCGTCCAGCAGCTTCGTGTCGGCGTCATCGGCGTCGGCGTGATGGGCGAGATCCATGCACAGGCGTATGCGCGGCACGCGTTGGCCGACCTTGTCGCGGTGTGCGACCTGGATGCCGCACGCGCGCAAGCCGTCGCCCTGCAATGCGGCTGCGACGCGCACGACGACTTCGCGGCGCTCCTCGCACGAGACGACCTCGACGCGGTGAGCATCTGCACCCCGGACCCGCGCCACGTCGAGCCCACGCTCGCCGCGCTCGAAGCCGGCAAACATGTGCTCCTGGAGAAACCCCTCGCGACGACGCTCGCGGACGCGGACACGATCATCGCGGCGGTCGAGGAGGCCGGCCTCGCGTTCATGGTCGGCCACATCGTGCGTTTCGACCCGAAGTACGCTAAGGTCAAAGAGATGCTCGACAACGGCGAGTTGGGCGACCTCGTGAGCATCTTCGCGCGGCGCCACAACAGCCTGGCCGCGCAAGACGTGCTCAAGGGCCGCGTGTCGGTCCTCTCGTTCCTCGGCGTGCACGACTTCGACATCATGTGCTGGATCGCCGGCTCGCGGCCGGTGCGCGTGTACACCGAGTCCGGGTTTCGCGTGCTCAAGGCGCATGGCTTCGACGTGGAGGACGCGACCTACACCACCCTGCGCTTCGAGTCCGGCGCGATCGGGTGCGCGGACATCGGCTGGGCGCTGCCCGCGACACACCCGCGAAAGGCCGACTTCAAACTGCAAGTGATCGGGAGCAAAGGCGTGGCCGATCTGGACATGATGGAGCAAGGCCTCCGCACGTTCATCGAGGGCGAAGGCACGCACTTCCCCAGCTTTGGCCATAGCATCGACGCGGAGGTGGGCCACTTCATCGATTGCGTCATCAACGCCGCGGAGCCCATCATCACGCCTCAAGACGCGCGGCTCGCGCTCGAAGTCTCCCTGGCCGCACAGCGCTCCGCGGAGACGCACGAGGTGGCAATGCTGCCGCTCGACGGCTGATGCACTGACACGCAGCCGGAGCGGACGGTCTTCGCCGTCCGTCGGAATGCGAAGGCCTGTCTGCGTGCGGCACGCACAGGCAGGCATTCCGCTCCAGGCCGATGCGCCACCCGACCGTCGTCTTGCCGCCTCAGGGCGAGTACCCACTCACGACGCGCACGCTGTCTCATGAGCCGCGCGAGCAAGCGCGTGCATGTTCTCGACGGGAGTGAACCGGGGAACCGCGCAGGCGCTGCCCAAGACGTAGCGTCCTGTCGCGCCGCCTTCCGCGATGCACCGCCTCGCCTCCGCGAGGACCTCATCCGGCGAGCCGTTAAGCAGCGTGAGGCAACTCACGCCGCCGATGAGCGTGAAGTCGTCGCCCAGGACTTCACGCGTGTGCGCCACGGACATGCCGCTCGTGGGGTCTATGCCTTCGATCCCGTCGAGGTGGCTGTCCTTGACTGCATGGAGCAGCGGGTCGTAGTTGCCGCAGCAATGCTCATACACGAAGAGGCCCTCCGCGTGCGCGGCATCGGCCGCACAGCGGTAGCAGGGGCCGCAGTAGTCCTCATACATCTTCGGTGAGATGACGCTGCCGCTCGCGTACGAGTCGCCGATGTAGAGACAGTCT
>JAJRTI010000681.1 GCA_024278415.1 Planctomycetota bacterium
GGAATACGGAATACGCAATACGCAATACTCCTCAGGACGCGAGGAGAAACGCCGTGGCGAGCGCGCCCCAGGCTGCGAGGCCGGCGAGTCTGACCGGCCACGGGCTGCACGCAGGCCGGCGGGTGTGCGCAATGGCGCAGGCGAGAAGCACGAGCAGCGTCGTGGCCACGAGGCCTCCTGCTTTGAGGAAGTACGCCGCAGGCCCCGACAGATGCCGCGCCTCTACGTACCGCTGGAGGCGGCCCACGTCCGACGGCGAGAGCCGCGCCATGAGATAGACGCGGTGCATGGGACCCACCGAGGAATCGAGCTTCTGCGCGAACTCCACCACTGGCGCCGGCAGCACGCGCCGGGGGATGTGCAGGTCGGACACGCTCTTTGGGCCGCGGCCTTTGCCGAGTTGCCTCCACACGGCCAGCGCAACCGCGGCTTCGAGCCGCGCGCCGGCATCCGCTTTGGCCTCCCTGAGCGTCGCGCACGGATCGGACCGGCCCACGCAGATCGCCACGTCTTGCTTGTCTCCGGGCCGCTCGCCCATGACTGCGGCCCCAGTCGAGTCCATCACAGCGTCCGCGCGCACGACCCACGGCTGGTTCTTGAACGGCTGCACGGCCCTCGCGCCAATATCCTTCGAACACTCTGCCTTCAGCACCGACCCGTCCACAAACAGGCGCACCGCGTCGCTTCGCCCCTTGCCCCATCGCCAGCGCCGGTCGACGCCAGCCTCGACGCCGCGCAGATCAAGCGTCTTGATGAACGCGTCCACCGCGGCCTGGGGCAGGCGGTCGTCCGGCAGCACGCGAAGTTGGGTCACGCCCTTGGCCACAATGGCCGGCGCGAGGTCTTTGGCCAGCTCCACGGCCGCGGCCGCCACGGTTGGCGACACGAACGGGCGGGGGCGGAGGCTGTCGCTGACGACGTCGATTGGCTCCGTCGGTGCGGGCACGGCCGCAGGGAGCAGAGCGAGCATGAGGATAACGCTCGGTGCGAGGTTCATCGCTCGCCTCCTTCCCGCTGCCGGGCTTGCGGGGCGTCATGCCGCGCGCTCGGCCAGAGCAGCATGAGCGCGGCGGCGCCGGCCGCGCCGGCCAGCGCCCAGCCTTGGCCGGCGCCGACGCGGCCGTTGCAGAGATAGTGGCCCAGCGCGAACGCGGTAGCGGCCAGGCACGCGAACGTGAGTGCAGAGAGCACTCCCGGCAGGCTCAGCCGGCGCCATCGCAGCAGCATGCCGAAGCCAAGCAGGCCGGCGCCGGCAAGCCACGCCGCGGTCTGCACCGCCATGGGGATGGCGGGCGAAAGTTGCAGGGAGAGGAACACCGACGGCGCGAGAGCGAAGAGAGCGAACGCAACAATGCCCATGAGCCATAGGCCGGCGTGCGCCAGCGGGAGGCGGTAGTCGGACCGGGGTGCTTGCGACGGCAGCCACTTGACCCACAACGCCGCGCACGCGCAAAACGCGGCCACGACCGCGCCGAGGAGCTGGAGGCTGGCGGCGTCGTTGATGCCCGCCGCGGCCGCGAAGCCGCCGGCCGTGATCGCGCCGGCCAGCAGCGCCGGCTGCCCGCCGGCCGTCCACATGTCGCCGGCCTGCGGGCCAAAGAACCGCGCGATGCAATACCACATGAGCCCCACGCACACGACGAACGCCATGGGCCGCAGCGTGGAGCTGTGCACGCCGGCGACTGGGCTCCACACGTAGAACACCGCACCAGCCAACGCGGCCGCGGCGACGGCTTTGGCAGCCCAGCGCGCGCGCGTGAGCCACGCCGGGGCCGCGCGCGCGGGCTGGGCGAAGACCGGACCGTGCGTGAGCAACTCGACGATGAAGGACATGGCCCCGGCCGCGTACGCACCCGGGAGGAGGCCCACGTTGAGGAACATGCCCGCGACGCCGCCGACGAATGCCGCGGCGATCGTGCGCAGCTTGCTGACCGCCTTCCTGCGGCCGGGCGCGGTGCGCGAGTGCCAGTCGACCGCGATGAGGAGCACCGTGAAGTACACGAGCCAGTCGCGCGGCGAGATGGCAAGCGACGCGCCTACGCCAAGTATGCGGCCGAACAAAGTCGAAGGAAGCGGCGGCGACGCGATGTGCCCAAGCACGCCGTAGGCGCCAAACCGTTGGAACCCATAGACCGCGGCCAGGCCCAGCACGAGCGAGTAGAACCGCGACGTGAGCGGCTGCATCACCCCCGCGAGCCGAAGCGACAGGCCGGCGACGGTTACGCCCGCGGCCGCGACCGCGACGTAGAGGGTCATGTCGGGCAGGTGCGTGCGCGCCAAGCCAGGCGCCACCGCGGCCGCCACAAGGTGGAACGCGGCGAGCGCGATGCCGGCCAGGAACAGACGATGCCCGAAGGCCATCTCGCGGCGCGGACGTTTCGCACGGCCGGCTTGCCTGGTTGGCTGCTGCTCCGCGGACGACGGCCGCACGATCGTGGACATGTCGCTCATGCCCGGTTGGGCGATTCGCCTCCGGGGTGCGACCGCGGGCTCCGGCGGCCGGCCGGCGAGCGCGGCCTCCAGCGCGGCGACCAACTGCCCGGCGGTCTCGTAGCGTTTGTCGGGATCCTTTGCGAGCGCCTTGGCCACGACCGGGCGCATGGGCTCCGGCACGCCGGCCAAGTCCGGCTCCTCGGTGAGATGCTTCATGAGGATCTCGGCCGCGCTCGACCCGTCGAACGGCACGTGGCCGGCGGCCATTTCGTAGAGCATCGCTCCGAGCGCGTACACGTCGATGCTGCGGCCATAGCTCCCCGAGCCGACCTCGGGGGCCATGTAATGCACGCTGCCCACGTTCATCGTGTGCTCGTGGTCGGAGACCGCGATAAACTTGGCTAGGCCGTAGTCGCCGATCTTCGCGACGCCATCCTCGATGAACACGTTGGACGGCTTCAGGTCGCGGTGCACGATGCCGTGGCCGTGGAGGTAGTCGAGCGCCGCCGCGACTTGCTTCACCAGCCCCAGCGTCACGTCGGCGGCAAGCGGCCCGCCGCGCTCCTTGAGCAGGCGCGAGAGACTCTCGCCGGCCACGTATTCCATGAGCACGAACACGTTGGCCCCGTCGCCCTCGCGCACGTCGTACACGGCCACGAGATTCGGGCACTTGAGGTTCATGCAATGGCGCACCCCGCGCAACTCGATGTCCTGGTGCTGGTTGATGGCCTTGAGCGCAACCTCCTTGCCCGCGTCCGACACCGCGTAGTACACCTCCCCGAACCCGCCGCGGCCGATGGCGCGGCGGATCGTGTAGCCCGGCAGGGGCTTGTCGCCGTTGTGGTACTTGAACTTCACTTCAGTCCGTTCTCACCGCAGAGGACATGGAGAGGCGCAGAGGGGTGGTTGATGGCTGATGGCTGGCGCACGAGCCGGTTGCCCACATCCTCATCTGGACCATCTGCGTAATCTGTGTAATCTGCGGATGATCCATTCCGGGAACCCGGTTCGCTCAGACCGCATCGGCCGTCAGACTGAAGCTCCAGCCGCGCGTCTCGATGCGATCACCAAGGCGAACCGGGCACGGCGCGCCGCGGCTGCGGCCGTTGAGGATGACGTTGCCCTCGACTTGGCAACGCAGGCCGCCGTCGGCCCAGAAGAGCACCACGCGCGCGTCCGCGTGCTTGCCGACGATGTGGCCGGCGCCGTCGGGGGCCAGGATGAGCCGGTCGGCCATGAGCACGACGCTTCGAGTGTCGCGCGAGGGCAGGCAGTTCCCAGCGAACGACAGCGTCGCTGTGGCGCTTAGCGCAGTGGGCAGGCGGAACGTCGCGGCCGGGCTGCGGCCGAGGATGATCTTATCGCCGTCGCTCAGCAGCGCACTGCCGACGGGCTTGCCGTTGACTTTCACGGGTTTGAACGACGCCAGGAACCAGTCGCCATCGAAGCGCTGGATGCGCGCGTGCCGCCGGGACACGTCTGCACGAAGCAACAGATCCGCGTCGCTGTCTTCGCGCCATCGGCCGATCGTGAGGGCTGGCTTGGTGAGCACGAGGTAGCTGCCCACGCCGTCGACCCAGAGCATGAAGCGCCTCGGCACGGCCTCCGGCGGGGAATCGTCGACGACCGTCGGCGGCTGTGCGGGGCATGTAGCGCGTGGCGCCGCGTTGCGCAGCATGGCCTCCGCGGCCGCGAGGTCGCCGCGGCGCACTGCGGCGGCGACGCGGTTCGCGAGCGCGGCGAGTTGCGCGGCGCGCTCGGAATCAGCGCGGTCTTGGCTTGGCTTGGGCATGGAATTCTGCACGGTGTCGCAAAGATACGCACTGATGTGCGTGCTACGCTTGTAGTAGGGCGATTTATCGCCCGTCTGCCTCGTGAGGGCAAGGACGTCCGACGGGCAATGAATTGCCCTACTACAAACCACGTCGCCTCGCGTCGCACACATCGACAACATGTTGTCGTTCCGGCCGCACCAAATGTTAGACCCATTCATGCGCGGGGTCAACGAAAAGGCTGCCAAGCCAGCGACGGCGGCGTTTCGTAGCGGGTTCCGTTAGTTTGCTTTCTCGCCGAGATACCGCGTCACTTGGTCGGCGATGTCGCGCGGGGCCTCGGCCTCGACCGGGATGTTGTCGATGAACTCGGCGTTGTTGTCGAGCACGCGCTGCGAGAC
>JAJRTI010000682.1 GCA_024278415.1 Planctomycetota bacterium
AGCGCTCCGCTTGTAGTGGCGACCGTCAGGGCGCCCTCTGCGCCGATGGCGATTCGCCACCCGAGCGGAAGGCCCTCACGGGCCTACTACAAACGCGACGACGCCGGCTTGCGGCGCCACAGCACAGGTAGGACAACTGGGGTTTTGCAAGTCGCTCACTTGAAAGCAACACCACAAGACTGATCCACGAAAGAGTCGCCGATGATTCGAGCCATGAGCCTCTTCCACTTTATGGCCGCGCGGCCGGAGCGTCCGAGCCTCCGGCGCCGAGCGCTCGTGCTCGCGGCCGCATGGATCTGCTTCCCTGCCACGGCGCGGCCAGCCGACCTGATCGCACATTGGACGTTCGCCGCCGGCCTCGCTGATTCCGCCGGCGCGACCCATGGCGAAGCACATGGCAACGTGAAGATCGTGTCCGATGCCGCGGTGGGCGCGGGCGCGCTGTGGATGGGCGGCAAAGTGGGCGACTACGTGAAGGTCGAGCCGCACGCGAGCTTGAACGCACCGAGCTTCACACAGATGTATTGGGTCAAAGCCGACCCCAAGATCGAGTCGAGCATCCCCGGCATGTGCCGGCGCATCACCGGCTACGACCGCTTCGCGTTCGAGACGGACTGGAACGTCCACTCGCCGACGTACTTCGAGATCCGCTGGTGGAACGGCTCCTGGCACAGCGCGCTCGCCGCGCCAGCCAAGGCGCGGTGGATCCATCTCGCGTGGACGTATGACGCGAAGACGCAACTGCTCGGCTTGTACGTCAACGGTGTGCAGACGAGCCTCACGCCGCGGGTGAAACTCCTGCACGCGGGCCGGGCGTTCTTCATCGGCGGCAGCTACCAGGGCAAGCAGTGCTTCCGCGGCCAGATCGACGACCTGCGCATGTACAACGCCGCGCTTGGCGAGAGCGAGATCAAAGCCATCATTCGCGAGCCCGCGGCGCGGCTTGGAGTCAGCAAGACAGGCCTGGACCGTGGACACGAGACCGTGCGCTTCGACTTCGAGTCGGGCGACCTCCAGGGCTGGCGCGTCATCGACGGCAAGTTCGCCAAACTGCTCAACGACCGCAAGATGTTCCGCAACCGGAAGCAGATCCCGTTTAACAAGCAAGGCCGCTACTTCCTCGACACGGTCGAGGCCGGCGGCGACAAGCAGACCGGCGTCATCGAGTCGCCGGTGTTCGATCTGACCGGGCCCACCATGACGATGCTCGTGGGCGGCGGCGCGTACGCGGACACGTACGTCGCGCTCTGCACGCTCGACGGCCAGGAGGTGCTCAAGGCGCAAGGCCCGCGGGACGAAGTGCTCGTGCGCGTGAACTGGCACGCGCCGCAACTCGTGGGCAAGCGCGTGTTCCTGCGCATCGTGGATGGCAACCGCGGCGGCTGGGGCCATGTGACGTTTGACGACTTCACCGCGCAGGGCAGGCTCGACCCCGACGCCACGCGCCAGCGCGAAGCCGTCGCGGCCGCGCAGTTCAGGGCGCGGCGGCTCCGTGAGCAGTTCGACGCGATCCATTTCGCCGCGCTGCGCCCGGCCATCGAGGATCTCATGGAGAGCTTCCCCAAGCGCTACCCCCGCGGCGCGGAATTCCTGGGGCGCATGGCCTCGTACGAGAAGCGCGTGCAACGCATCGAGGCCGCACTCGTCAAGGAAGGCCCGGCCGCGCTCGCGCAAGTGCCGAAGCTGATCGCAGAGGTGCAGGCGTTCAAGCGCGAGGCGCTCGCGGCCAACCCGCTTGTCTCCGGCCAGCCCATCCTCTTCGTCGTACGCCACCAATACAAGCCCGACCACCACAACACCGCGACGCTGTTCCAGACCGGCGAGATCAACACCGCGAAGTTCCAGGGCCCCGGCGCAATCAAAACGATCGACTTCGCCAAGGGCGGCGAGGTCAAGACGCTGCTGGAAGTGCCCAAGGGCGTGGCTAGCGACCCAGAGGTGCACTTCAGCGGCAAGCGGATCGTCTTCTCCATGCGCCGCGACATCAAGGACGACTACCACATCTATGAGATGAACGCGGACGGCTCGAACGTGAAGCAACTCACCTTCGCGCCCGGCGTGTCCGACATCGACCCGCTCTACCTGGCCGACGGCGATATCGCGTTCTCGTCCACACGCGAGCCCAAATACTGCATGTGCAACCGGCACATCATGGCGAACCTGTTCCGCATGGGCCCAGACGGCGCCAACATCCACCAGATCGGCAAGAGCACGCTCTTCGAGGGCCACGGCCACCTCATGCCGGACGGCCGCATCCTCTACTACCGATGGGAATACGTGGACCGCAACTTCGGCGACGCACAGGGGCTGTGGACCGCGAACCCAGACGGCACGAACCACGCGCTCTACTGGGGCAACAACACCTGGTCGCCCGGCGCGGTCATCAACGCGCGCATCATCCCCGGCACGAACCAGGCCGTGTGCATCTTCACCTCCTGCCACGACCGGCCATGGGGCGCGCTCACGGTCATCGACCCGCGCCTGGGCCTGGAAGGCCGGCGGCCGGTCGTGCGCATCTGGCCCGCGAGCGCGATCAACCTGGTCAGAGAACACGGCTCAGGTTACGGCTTCGACCTCTTCAAGCGCGTGAAGCCGAAGTATGAAGACCCGTACCCGCTCGCCGACCTCCAGACGAACGCCGGCGCGGGCAAGTACTTCCTCTGCTCGCGCATGACCGGCGAGGGCGAGCAGATGGGCATCTACCTCGTGGACGTGTTTGGCAATGAAGTGCTGCTCCATGCGGAAGCCCCGGGCTGCTACGACCCCATGCCGCTCAGCCCGCGGCTCCGGCCGGCGGTGATTCC
>JAJRTI010000683.1 GCA_024278415.1 Planctomycetota bacterium
GCGGACTGCGTCCGCAACCCTGGGCTAGAAGACAGAAGCCCGTTGGGCTTCGGGATTGCGCTTCCGTTGGTTGAAGCGTAATCCCGCAAAGGGCGTGATGTCCAAAGCCCGGCGATTGTGGCACTTGGCTGAAATGTTACAAGGACGGTAGCGCGAAGCTTCCTGCAGGGGCTGTACACAAACATCCCTTTCGAGGCGATGAAACGGCCCGGCTATGACTTCTACGTGAGGCCACCGAACTAGCCACCCGGTGCTGTGTCGTCGACCAATGGCATGCCCTTGGAGGATAGTCACATGAAACGCATCAGAGCGTTTGGCAGCAAAGTGCGGTCTAGTGCCGGGCGCGTGGTAGTGCTGATAGCACATCTGCACATCGCTTCGTCGGTGTTCGCAGCGGATCCGCCCGCGAGGGTCGTGCAATCTGTTAAGGATGTCGTGACCGCTGTAGCAGCAATCGCTGTATCGGCGCGCCAGGCGAAACCGGACACAGAGGGTCTCGCCGCAAGCTATGGTGTAATGGGTGCGGCACCAGCACAGCCAGGTCTGGAGGTTCTCGCACCTCTCCTCCGTCTATACCGTGCTAGATGCCTGAGATTCATGGGGAACGAGAGAGGGTGCATGAGCGCTGTGAGGGAGGGCCTCGCCGAACGCATTGACGTTCCTGATTTCCTTATGCTTCATGCGGATCTGACTAGTGGCGGCAGAGAGCGAAATCGCGCGGAGCGATTCAAGGCGTGGGATGAGCTTGGCAGGATTCTGCCAGTGAGCATCTACGGCCGGGACCGAGACGACCGCCTTGCGCCGGCAGGCAAGATCGATCCCGCGCCACCATACATTCCCGTTATCCATGGCGCCCACGAGGCACTGGGTGAAATAGCGGCTCTCTACCGGCAGATGGGGTTGAGACGTGAAGCCATCGATGCGAACTTGCAGGCTCTCTACACTGTCCCGAATGCAGGTAGAGGGCATCTGGCTGGTAAGCTGTGGCTGAGAGTTGGTGACCTCGAGCTGTTAGAGAAGCAGCCGATCCTAGCGGTGAGAGCGTACCTCAAGGCAGCATATGCTAACCCAAAGCAGGCGCACACGGCCGCGAAGGGAGTTGTCCAGGCACTCGCAGTCACGGATGAGGCCACGATTGCCCCGAGGCCATCGTGGGAGAATGACAGTGTAGCGACTCTCGTCGCCCTGTACATGAAGCTGCACCTGCACCCCTTGGCCCTGAGATTGCTGCGCCGGGTCGGCAATGAGGCGGGCCATGACACAAGCCGTCGTGAGGAAACTGTCCGCAAAGAATGGCTCTCTTTGCTGAGAGCTTCAGTTGCGGCACGCGGCCCCCACTGCTACGTTCTCGGATATGATGTCTCAGAAGTAGGAGACTGGGGCAAGGTGCGCGTGCTACATCCCTCAGACACATTCTGGATCCCGCGGTGCCTGTCGCAGCCAGCAGGCGCGGCCGGGCCGTGACTGAGAGGCTGTCGGCGACGGGCAGGCGCAGGCCAATGCTCATTGACCGTCTATCGTCAAGTGGGTATTCATCTATCCATGGAAGCCGAGACGAAGAAGCCAGAATAACGAAGCCCGAATGCTGACCCGTTCGCACCGGCTCGGAGGGGATGTCAGCTTCGGTAGATCTTGGCGAAGATGAGATGGAGTTCCTTGGCCTCCTGCCATAGGGGCTTGGCGGCGTCGCGCAACTCGGGGACGGCCCGGACGGTCATGCGGAGGAAGAACTTCGCCTCCCGTGCTTCCCGCTTGCTGATGCTGATCTTGTGGCGGAAGTCCTTCTTGGATACGGCATCGTCGGCCTCGCGGTAGTTCGCGCCGACGCTCGTGCCTGCTCCAACCAGTTGCTCGATGAGGCGTTTGGTGATGGGAGTTACAGGTACCTTCTTGGCGAAATCGATGATCGCCTCCCCGAACTGCGCGGCCCGCTCATCCAAGTCGTACGGCTTGCCGCTGGGAGTCATCATCTTCCCTTGGTGGCCACCGCCCTCATCGTCGTTGCTCTTGCGCGTCCGCACGGGCCGGCCATTGCGCTCGTCTGAGTTCGTGGCGCGGCTGGAGAAGCTGCTGCGCCGGGCCCTGGCCCCGCGAAAGCCAAGGCGAAAAGCGAAGGCAAAGCGCACAGGCAAGCCCCTCTAACGCCGATGGCGTTGAAATGCGTCAGATGTCCCCCGATAATGGTGCCCATGAACAACATCATCGCGTTCGGCGGAGACTACCGCATCGCGGTCGAGAAGGTCTACGGCCATCTCGTCATGGTTAAGGAGGTCGTCGCCCGGGTGCTCGGCAAGCGCATCCAAGCGGGACTGATGGACCAGCCCGACGCAATCCGCGTGACCAAGCTCTGGTTCCACGACAACGCGATGGACATCTACGGCCTTGGGTAGGCCGGCCGACCGGGGGCGTCCCGGATTCCTCACCACGAAGGGCACGAAGGGCGGCGCCTCGCAGAGCCTGACCCCTTTCCGCTTCCGCGCTCGCCCCCTGGCCACCGCCACTCCCTGGCCTGCTAGTCCGGCCCCGCCACGGACAGGTCTGCGTCGTCGCAGCGGAACTCGAACCCCTTCCCAAACGCCTCCTCGAAGTCGTACCGGTCCTTGAAGTCCTCGAGGGTGTCCTCGTCGGTCTTGCCCATGAGCCCGTGCTCGACGAGGAAGAACACGATGTGGCCGAAGTCTTCAGTGCTGTGGATATGCAACTCGTCCAACACGATCTTGGCCAGCGGGCCGTACTGGTCCAGCGCAAACTGCCGGATGCCCTCGCAAAGTTGCTGGCCGGTGACGTGCCTGTCCTCTAGGGCCTGGCTACGCGGGTTCTTGCCGAACAGCTTCACCGTGTACTCCAGGGCCTCGAAGACGAGGTGGTAGGCCTCGATCGGGTATCGGCCATCCGCGCGCACGAGTTCGTCCAGCGTGGGATGTTGCCGGCGAATGGCCACGTCGAATGCAGCGTGCAGGGGGAGAAACGGAGCATCTTGGCTCATTGCGGTGCGAATCCTATCTGGAATCAGAGGTTGGGGGAGCCTGTGGGCTGCGTCGGCTCCGTGACGAGCGCCGGCGCCGGCCTCCGCGCCGATGGCCAGGGGCTTGGTCATCTTTCGACTTTGCGTCCCTCGATCTGTCGTTGGCTTTCTGGGGCTCGGCCGAGCGCCGCGGCGCCTCCTGGCTGTCGTGGCGGGCTTTAGCCGCGCCAGCCTGGCCACACTGGCCGCACGGCTTGCCCGACTCGCACTCACGCTTCTTGGGCATACGTTCGAGGATGTCTTCCACGCCGACCACGACACTTCGGCGCTCCCCTTCCAGTTCGACGCGCACCAGTTGCGTCAGCGTCTCGGCGTTGACGACGTGGCCGATGCCCTCGGCCGTCCTGACCCGCGTCCCCTTGCGCGGCAGGTTGCGCTTGAGTTCGTCGTACATCTTGTCCTCGAAGCGCAGGCAGCACATGAGCCGGCCGCAACGGCCGGAGATCTTCGAGGGGTCGAGCGTGGCCTTCTGGCTCTTGGCCATCTTCATGCTGACCGGTTCGAGCTTCTTGATGAACGTGCGGCAGCACAGTTCCCGGCCGCAGTGTTCATAGTCGGCCAGGAGCCTCGCCTCGTCGCGCACTCCGATTTGCACCATCTGGATGCGCATCTAGTATTCCTGGGCCAAGTCCTTCACCAACTCGCGGAAGTCGACACGGCCGTCGGCCAGGAAATAGAACACGGCCTTGTGCCCGCCGAAGAGCCTCTCCGCGCGCACCAGTTTCATGGGCAGTTTATGCTCATCGATCTTCCCCTGGCAGAGCTTCATGGCCAGCGGCTCTTCCTTGTCCTCGATTTCGGCCAGCTTCGCCCGGTCATCGTCCGTGGCCACGCGCAGGATCACGCCCATGGACTCGGGCGCCTGGTCGTCTTCGACCTGCTCTGGGATCGACACGACGTGGCCCCACTCGACTCCGCGGTCCGTGCGCACGATCACCATGTCGTCCATCTTCGTGCCCGGGAACGCGGCAACGAACCGGGCCGTGTAATGCATGGCCCCATAACGCACTGTTGCCACGTATTTCAACGATTGCTCCGTCGCGTGGAAAGGTGGGGTATTCGAGGCGAGCGCCCGACTGCTTTGCGTCGCCCACTTGGCCCCAAGCGTGCATACGGCTCACTCCGTCCGATGCTAACAGAAGGGCCGTGTGGCGTCAAGGTCGCCCGCCGCGGCGAGCGCCTGCCGCGCGGCCTCCGGCGCCGCGCGTTGCACCTCAGGTGTGGCGTCGGCGCCAGGGCTCATGGCCTTGGGCTGAATGCCCACGATGACGACCACCTCAGGGCATAGGCCGAGCCCGTGCGCCAGCGCGAGAACCTCCAGCAGATCGCAACTGTGCAGCGAGAGCCGTGTGCCCGGCTTCGTGGACCGCACGTCCTCCGGCCTGAAGGTTCGCACTTCGCCCGGCGCGAGGCCCATGTCGACCGCGTCCACGAGCACCACTCGCGCGTAGCCCATCATGTACGACACCAACCCCGGCCCGGCGAGCCCCGCGTCCACCAGCGCCACGTGGTCCGGCACGCCCATACCGTGCAACGCGTCCAGCACCAGCAGCCCGGCCGCGTCGTCGCCGGCCGCGGAGTTGCCCACGCCGATGATGGCCGCGGCCTTGCTGTCGCTCGTGGGTGTCATGTGCGTACTCCCGGGGCGAACCCGCAGACGCGCTTCCACCACTCGTTGGGGTCGGCCTCTTCGAGCGCGGCGAGGAGTTGTTTGGCCGATTCGGTCTGGAGCGCGTCGCGAATGCCATCGATCCAGAGTTGCGCATCCATGAAGCCTTGCCACATGAACTCGCGCGCCTTGAAGGCCATTTCGAGATAATCCGCGTCTTTGGCGATCGCGCCGGCCGGCGTCGCGCGCTCGTCCACGGCTTTCCACATCTGGACGATCTCCTCGCCGCACTCGCCCAGCTCCGCGGTCTGGTCGCGCACGGCCTGCTCTTCGCGTGCATCGGTGTACTCCTGATGCACCTTGTCCAGGTCCGACGTGCGCGTCTCGGCCACGTCGTGGAAGACCGCGTGCGCGCAGACCTCGTGCGGGTTGGGGTGGCCCTCCATGCTCGCCAAGATGAACGCCAACTGCGCCGCGCGCAGCGAGTGCTCGGCGATGCTCTCCGGCTCCGCGCCGAGCCGTTTCCAGCCGTTGCGCTTCTCCTCCTGGAGCTGGCCGAGTTCGTGGATGAGGCGGACAATGGGTTGGGGGTCGGCCATGTTGAGCGATTGGTTAGATTGCAGGAAACAGATCCGAGCATGGAAACGGCGCCAGCCCCAGGCGGGCTCCGGTCTTGCGCGAGCGCCACCTCGGCTGGCTCATCTTCCGCCTCCGCTCCATGCCGAAACCTACATCCTCGCCGTCTTCTTGGAGGATGTCAAGAGCATGCGACATCAGGAGTTTCCCCATGCGCACGATAGGCGCGCGAGGACCGGCGCCCCAACTCCTGCGGCAAGATCGCCTGTGTCACATTCCGCTTGTCCTAAGTGGCCCGGCCGTATCGTCTGTTGAATCAAGCCGATGGCCACGCCGGCCTTGTGGCCACCGCACAGGCATGAGATACTCCCTGCATGCCTCTTCGGCGCCGAATCGTTCGTCGAACTCGACAAGCGTCCTAAGAGAATCGGATCCCAGCAGGGTTCGTGTCCTCCTATCTTCCCCGACACCACCCGTTGGGGTTCCGTGAAGACTGTAGAGACCTCCGAAGCGTGATTTCCTTAGGGTGCAGGTCTGAACGTACGTAGTAAACTGGGCGTTCATTCCCGTGGTGCGCCGGCGCAGAATGCACATGCGCCGAAGGCGCATCACAACATAGCCCAGTGCAAGCTCGTTCGGTCGCGCCAGCGGGCGAACGAGC
>JAJRTI010000684.1 GCA_024278415.1 Planctomycetota bacterium
CGCCAAAGCGGAAGTCGTCTTGGAACTTGTCGATGCCCTCGAAGACCGCGTCCCGCGCGAGCAGGGGCTCGCTGCCGTGGAACACAACTTGGGGCTTCGAGCCCCTGGGGAGGGTCTTCTTGAAGTGCTTCTTGAGGATCGCTAGCGCGTCGCACACTTGCTTCGGCGTCATATGCTTGCCGGAGCGCCGCATCTTCGACGGCAGGTAGCAGTAGGAGCAGTTGAGGTTGCAGCGCTCGGTGGGGTTGAAATACACCGCGGACAGGGCCAAGTTGAAGCGCAGATCCGTCATCTCTTTGGCGAACTGGCCGGCCTTGCGGTTGAAGCTCTTGAGGAACTTGCCGCCCGTCAACATGTCGGCCACCGCGTCCTTGGGCACTAGCGACCAAAACGCGGTGTCGGCCTGAAGCACGCCAACGCGGGAGTCGGATTCGATGTCGACGACGTCGAAGTTGGGGCCATGGCCGATGTTGGCGTTGGCGCCGCGGGAGGTCTTAGAAGTCTTCACGTATGGGGTTCCTGTGTCGTAGGGTCGTGGACGTTGAGGGGCGAGGCGCAGGGCAGTAGCGCGGGGCAGCCCGGCAGCGGGCTGCCCCTGCGCCGACTGTCTTCTAACCGCGCTACTTCCTATCCATGAGGATGTAGTGCGAGAGGCCGGTGCCATCGGCACTCCTCTTGCACGTGCGGCGATAGGCAATCACCTGACGCTTCTTCATAATCCGCGACTCCTAAAAGGGCCCGCGCCAGAACGCAAAAAGCCTCGCTGGGCCGGCGCGCGGGCTCAGCGAGGCTTGCCTTTTCCATCAGCAGCCTAGCAGCGTACGTCCACAGGTCTTCTGGCTCTCGCTTCAACCAGCAGGCAACGGCCTTCCCGCGCCGGTGGTTCCGGCGCAGTGGCCCGTGCGGCGCGAGGCCGCACGCGAGGTCGCCTGCTGTCCACGATCACAGCGGCGGGTCCGCCAGGGATTCGCACCCTGTTCCGGGATGTGGACGGACGGGCTAAGTTATGCGGAGCAGTATAGCCAGCCTCAAGTGCGGCGTCAAGCTGGGAAACGCGCCCGCGCCACAAGGGCTAGGATCGTGTTTCCTTGACAGCCCTGGCTTGGCTGATAGGATGGCCCGCCCACACACGCGCAAGCACCACCACCTCAAGGAGCATTCATGAACATCGCGATCATCGGCGGCAGTGGCCACGTGAGCGGAGCCGTCGCACGCACCGCACTGGCCGAGGGGCACAAGGTTTGGACTATCACCCGCGGCAAGCGGCCCCTGCCGCATGGAGTCCAGCCGCTCGTGGCCGACCGGCACGACGATGCCGCGATGGAGGCGGTTGTCACCGGGCAAGACATGGTCTGGGACCTCGTGGTCGACTGCATCTGTTTCGATCTGCCGGACATGCAGCAGGACCTCCGCCTCTTCCGCGAGCGCGCGAAGCAGTTCGTATTCGTCTCGACCGACTTCGTGTACGATCCCGCGCGCCGGACCTTCCCTCAACCCGCGGATACCGAGTTCTTTGCGGCGGCTGGCGAAGGTTCCCTGTCCTATGGGGCCAAGAAGCGCCTTTGCGAAGTGGAGTTGATGAACGCGGACACCGGCGACATGGCTTGGACGATCGTGCGGCCCTGCCACATCTACGGCCCCACGTCCGAACTCGGCTGCCTGCCCTTGCACGGCCGCGACCCCGACCTCATTGCCAAGCTGCGCGCCGGCGAAGCCATCCGACTCGTGGGCGCCGGCCACTTCCTCCAGCAGCCCATCTTGGCAGACGATCTGGCCGAGACGATCATCAGCGTGGCCGGGAACCGCCGCGCAAGCGGCAAAGCGTTCAACACGGCCGGGCCCGACGTGATCGAATCCTGGCAGTACTACCAGATCATCGCCGACATACTCGGCGTTGGCCTGGTCATCGAGGAAGTTCCCGTGGCAGACTACCGCGCCGAGAATCCTGGCAAAGCGCCCTTCCTTTGTCATCGAATCTACGACTTGAGTCCGCTCACGGCCAGCGGGCTCCGTGTGCCCGCCAGACCGATAGCGGACGGGTTGCGGCAGCACGTGCAGGGGCTGTTGGAGCGTGACGCGTAGCGAGGTGCGCAGGCGCTAACCCGCATTTCTCACCAGCCGAAGTAGAGAGCGACTTGCAAAACCCCAATAGGCCGAGGCATCGCGCCTAACATCGTGCATGGCGGAGGTGTCGAACGCGGCGCCGCCGAGATGCGAGCGCGGGAGCGCTCCGCTTGTAGTGGTGACCGTCAGGGCGCCCTCTGCGCCGCTGGCGATTCGCCACCCGAGCGGAAGGCCCTCACGGGCCTACTACAAACGCGACATCGCCGGCTTGCGGCGCCACAGCACAGGTAGGACAACTGGGCTTATGCAAGTGGCTCTAGACTATAGTTTCGCACTTTTGAGATAGAGAAACGGCTTGGTCCCGGTGTATCCTGGAAAAGGAACAAGCAGATCCAGGAAGGAGACCAAGCCATGAAGACGAGCCCAGAGCGCGAGCACAAGCGACAAC
>JAJRTI010000685.1 GCA_024278415.1 Planctomycetota bacterium
ACCAATTTCTGAATGCGAAATTCCTCTCCGATGCCGGTGCGGCCATTGCCCGCCGTCAGAGCGACCTGTCGCCCGAGACCTTCAGCGAACTCATGGTCGATCTACTGACGGACGACGACAAGCGGTTGGCCATGGCCCAAGCTGCACGCTCGCTTGGACGGCCCGATGCAGCCGAGGTGGTTGCCGAGCGGATAATGCGACACGCACTGGAGCGCAGGCGTCTGCGTGGTGCGACATGAATGAAACCATTCGGCACTATCACCTCGTCGGCATCGGAGGGGCTGGTTTGTCCGGCCTTGCGCGAATCCTGCTCGCCCAAGGCCATCGCGTGTCCGGCACCGACGCCATGGAGTCCGCAACGCTCGACGGGCTCCGCGGCGCCGGCGCGGCCGTGAGCACTGCGCAAGACGGCAGCGCGATCCCCGCGGATACGCACCTTGTGGTCGCCTCCCTGGCCATCGCAGACGACAACCCGGAGTTGATCGCGGCGCGGAGCCGCGGCATCGAAGTGGTTGCCTATCCAGAAGCGCTCGGCCGGCTCATGGCTGAGCACCGCGGGCTGTGTGTGGCCGGCACGCACGGCAAGACGACCGTCACCGCGGCCCTCGCGTACGGCATGAGCGAAGCCGGGCTTGACCCGTCGTTCCTCATCGGCGGCGACGTGCCCCAACTCGCCGCGAGCGCACACGCCGGCAGCGGCGAGTGGTTTGTGGCCGAGGCCTGCGAATACCGGCGAGCGTTTCTCGCGTACCGGCCCGAAGTCGCGATCATCACCAACGTCGAGGCCGACCATCTTGACTGTTACCGCGACGAGGCCGAAGTCGTCGAAGCGTTCCAGAGCTTTGCTGCGCGAGTCTCGGACCGCTTGTTCGTGTGTGCGGAGTCGCCTGGAGCGCAAACCGCCGCCCGCGCGGCGGCTTGCTCCGTCGAGACCTACGGCCTGGAGGTTGACGCAGACTGGGCCGCGACGCGCGTGGAAGGGCCAGTTGGACAGGCCTTCTGCCTACGGCATGGCGGCGACGATCTCGGCCGTTTCGACTTGTTGCTGCCTGGCAGGCACAACCTCACGAATGCGGCGGGCGTCGTGGCCGCTGCGCACGCCGCCGGCGCGGAACTCGACGCGATTCGGTCGGCGCTCGCAAGCTTCCGTGGGGCCGCTCGGCGCTTCGAGCGGTACGGCGAGCACGCCGGCGTGCAAGTCGTGGATGACTTTGCGCACCACCCGACTGAGATTCGCTCGCTGCTCGCGGCCGCTCGTGAAACGTTTCCGGGCCGGCGGATCGTGTGCGTCTTCCAGCCGCACCAGTACAGCCGCACGTGCACGTTTCTGCGCGAGTTCGGTGCGGCGTTGGCCGGCGCGGACGACGTGTTGGTCGCGCCGATTTACGCGGCCCGTGACAGCGAAGCGGACCGCATGGCTGTTTCGTCGGCCGACGTGGCCGACCAAGTGCGGCTCCGCGGCGGCGATGCGGCCGCGTGCCGTTCACTAGAATCCATCGCGGAGCGGCTCGTGGCGCGGCTGCGGCCGGGCGACGTGCTGCTCACCATCGGTGCTGGCGATGTCTGGAAAGTTGCGAAAGCCATGGTTCGCCGACTTGGCGGCGTTTGTCAGGTTTGACGAGCCGCTCGCTCGGCACACCTCCTTCGGCATCGGCGGCCCCGCCGCCTGCTTCGCCGAGCCGCGCACGGTCGACGAACTCAAGGAGCTGCTTCAGATTTGCGCGCGGCATGGCGTGCCTTGGCGCGTGCTCGGCGGCGGCACGAATGTGCTCGCCGCGGACGCCGGCTTCGACGGAGTCGTGATCCACCTGTCGCGTGCCGGCTTCGGCTCGATCAGGCGCCGGGATGGAACCGCGCGCTGCGGGGCCGCGGCATCGCTCCCGCGGCTGGTGCGCCTCGCGTGCCTCCAGTGGCATGACGCGGCGTACGCCGCACTCGCCGGCATCCCCGGCTCCGTCGGCGGAGCGCTTCGCATGAACGCCGGCGGCAGGCACGGCTCCATCGGCGATCGGGTCCGGTCCGTGCTCGTGCTGGACCCGCGCCGCGGCGAGTCGCGCACGTTGGTGCGGCCCGACATCGAGTTTGGCTATCGCACGAGCAGCTTGACGGACGTGATCGTGCTGAACTCCGAACTGTGCGTGACGCCCGGCTCCGAGCAAGAAGCCGCGGCTGCTTTTGAAGAAATGCTCGCCGCGAAGCGCCGCTCGCAGCCGTGGCGGGACCGGTCGGCCGGGTGTGTGTTCGCCAACCCCGCCGGCCAGGCCGGCGACCCCAAGAGCGCGGGCTGGCTCATCGACCAGGCCGGGCTGAAAGGCAAGGCCATCGGCGGTGCGCTCGTGTCGGACTTGCACGCCAATTTCATCATCAATCGCGGCAGTGCAACTGCTGCCGATGTCCTGTCGTTGATCGACGACGTCCGCAAAAATGTCAAGGCGGCCCACGCTGTGGAGTTGCCTCTTGAAATCGAGATCTGGTAGGAGACTCGTCATGTCGAAGAAACTGAATGTTGCGGTGTTGAAGGGCGGATACTCGAGCGAACGCGCAGTGTCGCTCAAATCGGGCGCGGCCGTGGAGCGCGGGCTCCTCGAAGGCGGGCACCACGTGGTGCCCATCGACGTCAAGGACGCCAGAATCGAAGAGCTGGATGCGCACGACCTCGACGTCGCGTTCATCGCGCTCCACGGAGCCTTTGGCGAAGACGGCGGCGTGCAAGCGCTGTTGGAATCCAAGGGCATCCCTTACACTGGCTCCGGCATCTACGCGAGCAAGACGTGCATGAACAAACTTGCGACGAAGGATACGTTCGTGAACAACGGCATCCCCACGCCCTCCTACGTGGCGATTCGCGCACACGACCACATGGCTAAGCATTGGCCGTGGATCGAGAAGGTCGGCCTCCCGCTCGTGGTGAAGCCGCCATGCGAAGGCTCCAGCGTGGGCGCCACGATCGTGCGGAGCGAGACCACGCTGCCGAGCGCGATGGCGCTGTGCTACCAATACGACAGCGTCGCGTTGCTCGAGAAATACATCCCCGGCCGCGAGCTGACTGTCGGCATCCTGGACAACGAGCCGTTGCCCATCGTCGAGATCAAGCCCGGCGACGAGTTCTACAGCTACGAAGCGAAGTATAGTGCCCCGGGCACGGAGTACCTCCTTGAGCCCGACCTGGGCTACGACCTGGTCATGGACATCAAGATGACCGCGCTCAATGCGTTTTGGTCCGTCGGCTGCGATGGATACGCTCGAGTGGACATCATGCTCGGCCACGACGGAGTGCCGTACGTGCTCGAGATCAACACGATCCCGGGTTTCACCGAGCGCAGCTTGCTCCCCAAAGCCGCGGCCCATGCCGGGGTGACGTTCCCCGAATTGTGCAGCCGGCTCGCACACATGGCGATCGCCAAGCGCCGCGCGGTTGCGGCTGTGGCGTGAGACTTGAGCCATTTGCAAAACCCCAGTTGTCCTACCTGTGCTGTGGCGCCGCAAGCCGGCGACGTCGCGTTTGTAGTAGGCCCGTGAGGGCCTTCCGCTCGGGTGGCGAATCGCCATCGGCGCAGAGGGCGCCCTGACGGTCGCCACTACAAG
>JAJRTI010000686.1 GCA_024278415.1 Planctomycetota bacterium
GGCCTGCGGCCGCAACCCTGGGCTAGAAGCCGGAAGCCCGTTGGGCTTCCAAACAGCGTTGCGTCAAGCGGAAACGCTGTCCATTGAACTCGCGCACGTTCATGGGGCCAACGGCTGTTGCAATCGGCTGAAGTGTTACTTACATTTTACGTTTTACGTTTCACGCTCCCCCATGCCCCTCCTACTCGACTGCCTTTATACCGTCGCCGGCTTGCTGGCCTCGCCGTATGTGCTGGCGCGCATGGCCACCAGCGCGCGCTGGCGCGCCGGGGTGCGCCAGCGGTTGGGCGGTGTGCCGAAGCGGGAGGGAGATGCACGCTGCATCTGGCTGCACTGCGCGTCCGTGGGCGAAGCGCTGAACGTGCGCAGCTTCCTTGCACAACTGAGGGTGGCGCTGCCGGACTGGGAGATCGTCGTGTCGGTCAACACCAACACCGGCATGGCTGTGGTCGAGAAGCGCTATCCCGAGTTGCAGGCGTTTTACTATCCGATCGATTGGAGCGGCGCGGTCAAACGCACGCTGAGCCGCGTCCGGCCTGACTGCATCGTGCTGTTCGAGTTGGAAGCCTGGCCCAACTTCATGACCGAAGCCGGCCGGCGGGGCATCCCCATCGTCGTGATCAACGGCCGCATCAACCCCAGGACCGTACGCGCACACAGAGCGCTCCGATGGGTGGCCGGCGACTTCTGGCAAGCCGGCCAATCGAACCTGTACGGCGTTCAGAACGACACCTACGCGGAGCGGTTCATGGAGTTGGGAGTCGAACAAGACCGGGTCCGCGTCACCGGCAACGTGAAGTATGACAACATCGATCTCTCCGGCAACGACGAAGCGAAGCAGCGCCTCGCTCGCCTGTTTCAGATCGCGCAGGACGATCGGATCATCGTCGGCGGGAGCACGTGGGACGGCGAGGAGAAGGCGCTGTTGGGCGCGTTTGCGGAACTGCGCGAGGAATTCGAGAGGCTGCGGCTCATCCTCGTGCCTCGCCACATCGAGCGCGCAGACGGCGTAGCTCATCTAATCGAAAAGGCCGGGTACCCTGTCGCGCGCAAGACCGCGTTGGACGCCGGCCATGAGCCGGCTGCGCCGCTGCGCGATTCTGTCATCTTGGTGGACACGGTGGGAGACTTGGCAACGGTGTATACGCTCGCGTCTGTCGCGTTCGTGGGCAAGAGCCTCGTGCCGCTGGGCGGGCAGAATATGCTCGAGCCGGCCGGCCTCGGCCGGCCGGTCGTGTTCGGGCCTCACACCTCCAACTTCGAGCGCGAAGCGAGGTTGCTGCTGGACAATCGGGGCGCGATTTGCGTTAATACTGCGCTTCAACTTGCCGACGCGTTGCGCCAACTCTTGCGGTCGCCTGATGAGGCCGCGGCCATGGGGCAGCGCGCCCAACAGATAGTCATCAAGAACAGAGGCGCCGCGGAGCGAAGCGTCGCCCTAGTCGTGGAAGCTCTGGAAAGGAAGGACCTCCTGAAATGACGAACCGACGGTACCTCTTCACGTCCGAGTCGGTGTCCATGGGACATCCCGACAAGGTAGCCGATCAGATCTCCGATGCGGTGGTGGACGCGATCTACGCCCAAGACCCCGGCGCTCGGGTCGCGTGCGAAACGCTCGTCAAGACGAACTACATCCTCATGGCCGGCGAGATCACGACCACGGCGAAAGTAGACTATGAAGCCGTCGCGCGCAACACCTGCAAGCGCATTGGCTATACCGACGAGTCCATCGGTTTCGACTACAAGACCTGCGAGGTCGAGACGCGAATCGAAACGCAGTCGCCGGACATCTCCCAAGGCGTGACGGCCGGTTCCGGCCTGCACAAGGAACAGGGCGCCGGCGACCAGGGCCTTATGTTTGGGTTTGCCTGCAACGAGACGCCCCAGTTCATGCCCCTGCCTATCATGCTGGCCCAGCAACTCGTGGCCAAGCTCGCCGAACTGCGCGAAGACGGCACGTTGCCCTACCTGCGCCCCGATGGCAAGAGCCAAGTTACGGTCGAGTACGAAGGCCACAAGCCCCTGCGCGTCCACACCGTGGTCATCTCCAATCAGCACGCGCCGGATGTGGCCTACGAGACGCTGCGGAACGACGTGATCGAGAAGGTGATCAAGCCCGTCGTCGGCGACGCGATGCTCGACGCGAACACAATCTACCACGTGAACCCGACCGGCCGTTTCGTGCGTGGCGGCCCCCACGGCGACTGCGGGCTCACGGGCCGCAAGATCATCGTCGACACGTACGGCGGCCGCGGCCGGCACGGCGGCGGCGCGTTCAGCGGCAAGGATCCTTCCAAGGTCGACCGCAGCGCGGCGTACGCGGCGCGGCACATCGCCAAGAACGTCGTGGCCGCCGGCCTCGCCGACGTGTGTGAGGTCCAATTGGCCTACGCCATCGGCGTCGCACAGCCCCTGTCGGTCCACGTGGAGACCGAGAACACGGCCAAGATCCCCGAGGAGAAGATCGCGGATCTGATCAGCCAGCACTGGGACCTGCGGCCCGCGGCGATCATTGAGTACTTCGACCTCTTCCAGCCCAAGTATGAACGGACCGCGTACCACGGCCACTTTGGCCGCGAGGAGCCGGGCTTCACGTGGGAAGGCACCGAGAGAGCCGACGCATTGCGGGAGGCCGCAGGACTGTAGATATGTGACGCGTGACGCCGGTCACGCGTCAGATGCCTTGCCAGGGGGCAATCATGGTTTGAAGCACACTGTTCCCAACTACGGAGATCCATCTTCATGAAATACGACATCGCGGACATGGCCCTCGCCGGCGAAGGCAAACGCCGCATCGAGTGGGCCGACAACGACATGCCCGTGCTCCAGGACATCCGCCAGCGCTTCGCCAAGCAGAAGCCGCTCAAGGGCATGAAAATGTCCGCGTGCCTCCACGTGACCGCGGAGACGGCCAACCTGGTTCGCACGCTCGAGGCCGGCGGCGCGGACCTCGTGCTGTGCGCGTCCAACCCTTTGTCCACACAGGACGACGTGGCCGCGGCACTGGTCAAGCACTACAAGATCCCTACGTTCGCGATTACTGGCGAAAACAGCAAAACCTACTACAAGCACCTTCGCGCCGCACTCGACCATGGGCCTGACGTCACCATGGACGACGGCGCGGACCTTGTGTCGCTCATCCACACCGACTACCCGGCGCTCCAAGAGTCGGTCATCGGCAGCATGGAGGAGACGACCACCGGCGTCATCCGGCTCAAGGCCATGGCCGCGGACGGCGCGCTCAAGATCCCCGTCATCGCGGTGAACGACGCGCAGACGAAACACCTCTTCGACAACCGCTACGGCACCGGCCAGTCCACGGTCGATGGCATCATCCGCGCGACGGACGCCCTGATCGCCGGCAAGAAGGTTGTCGTGGCTGGCTATGGCTGGTGCGGCCGGGGGTTCGCCACCCGCGCCCGTGGCATGGGCGCGCAGGTCGTCGTGACCGAAGTGGATCCCATCCGCGGCCTCGAAGCCGCGATGGACGGCTTCTGGGTCATGCCCATGGCCGAGGCCGCGAAGATCGGCGACATCTTCTGCACGCTCACGGGCGACAAGCACGTCATCCGCGGCGAGCACTTCAAGCTCATGAAAAACGGCGCCATGGTCTGCAACTCAGGCCACTTCAACGTCGAACTCGACCTCGACGCCCTGAAGGCGCTGGCGAAGAAGGTGCGCAAGGGAGTGCGCAGGCACGTGGACGCCTACGACCTCAAGAACGGCCGCACCGTCTACCTGCTGGGCGAAGGCCGGCTCGTGAACCTCGCGGCAGCCGAGGGCCACCCGGCATGCGTCATGGACATGAGCTTCGCCACCCAAGCGCTCGCGACTGAGTGGTGCGTGAAGTGCAAGGGCAAGCTCGACGCCACGGTGCACAACGTGCCAGAGCGAATCGACGCCTGGGTCGCCAAGCTGAAGCTCAAGACCATGGGCCTCAAGATCGATGCGCTCACGCCGGAGCAGAAAAAGTACTTGGAATCGTGGACGGAGGGAACGTAGCCCGTGGCTGACATCGCGCCGTTCCGAGGGGTACGTTACACACCCCAAGCGGGGCCGCTGGAGCAACTCGTCGCGCCCCCCTACGACATCATCTCTCCGGCCGAGCAGCGGGGCCTTCTCGACCGGAGCCCGCACAACGTCGTGCGGCTCATCCTCAACCCGGAGCGGCCGCAAGACGACGGTGAGGACAACCGCTACACTCGGGCCGCCGCATGCCTGCGGCAGTGGCTCGACCAGGGAGTACTGGCGCCCGACGCCGAGCCGGCGCTGTATGTGTACGACCAGGAGTTCGGCATCAAGGGGCGCACCTTCCTTCGCCGGGGCTTGCTCTCTCTCGTGAGGCTTGAAGAGCTTGGGAAGGGAGCCATCTACCCGCATGAGAATACGCTCGCCGGCCCCAAGGCTGACCGGCTGAAGCTCATGTCCGCGTGCGAGGCCAACTTGAGCGCGGTTTTCTCGGTGTTCCCCGACGACGGCCGCGTCGCCACCGCCCTCAGTGGCGCGGCGAACCAGGCCGCAAGCGACGCCGCCACACGAGTCGAGGCGCCGGACGGCGTACACACGCTGCGGCCGATTGCCGACGCCGGCGCCATCCAGCGCATCCAGGCGCTCATGGCTCCCAAGCCGCTCTTCATCGCGGACGGACACCATCGCTATGAAACCGCCTGGGCCTACCGAGAGCGACTCATACGGGGGCACGGCGACGCGGGCGCGGCCAACTACGTGCTCATGCTCAACGTGCCCATGAGCGACCCCGGCCTGGTCATCCTGCCTACGCACCGCGTGCTGCGCAACGTGCCCGGCCTCGACAAGGACGCGTTCGCGGAGGCGTGCCTGCCCTTCTTCCAAGTCGAAGATATCCCCTGTCCCGTGGGCGACCTGCGAATCGGCCGGCGCCAGTTCATCGTGTACTTTGGATGCAGCAAGGGCTGCCTCAGCCTGCGGCTGAAGGACGATGGCCTCGCCATCACCGGGGCCAGCGGGAGCCACGCGCTGCACCTACTCGACGTCAGCATTCTGCGCAATCTTATCTTCGGCAAGGTGCTCCGGCTGGATCCCGACGCGTTTGCGCAAGGCGACGACATCGCGTACGTGCACGACGCGGCCGAGGCCCAAGCCCTCGTGGATAGCCAAGGATGGATGGCGGCCTTCATGCTCAACCCCACCGGCATCGACGAGGTCCAGCACATCGCTTCGGCCGGAGAGCGCATGCCCCCGAAGTCCACATACTTCTACCCCAAACTGCTGAGTGGCTTAGCCCTGCATGTGTTTGGCGCGTGAGCCCGCAGCGGGCGTCGCCGCCCTCGCCAGACGCCGATCTTGCAGCCGATCCGGCGCGCCCTCGCGCAGCTTGGCCCCCCC
>JAJRTI010000687.1 GCA_024278415.1 Planctomycetota bacterium
AGGGTTGCGAGCTTCGCTCGCGAACCCTGGGCTGATATCCGGAATCCCGTTGGGATTCAGATACCCCAACACGCGGCGTTGCACGGGAGCTTTGACAGTATTCCGGTACCTGGCTGTTGTACTTGGCTGAAGTGTTACGAAACCAGTATCATCGGCTATCTGGCCTCTCGCCCGAGTCGTGACTTGATCACAGCCGCTAATCAACAACTCACACGCGATTGGTGGCACGAGCATCGCAAACAATACGATCTGTACGTCTCGGAAACCGTGGTCGCCGAATGCAGCGTGGGTGATCCGCAGGCCGCGCAAGAGCGTCTTGATGCACTCGGCGATATTCCCATTCTTGATGTCACCGAAGACGCCGAGAACTTGGCCGAAGAATTGGTCAAACAGGTTCCGCTTCCTGAAAACGCCGAAGTTGATGCGTTGCACATCGCTATTGCAACTGCCAACGGGATCAACTTCCTGTTAACATGGAATTGTGCCCATATCGCTAACGCTGCATTGCAACCACAGATCGAAGCGATCTGCCGATCCGCAGGATATGAACCGCCGACGATTTGTACTCCGCAGCAGCTAATGGAGGATTGATCCATGTGGCGAGACCCAATCGTTGAAGAAATACGACAATTGCGCCAACAATATGCCGCACAGTTCAATCATGACCTGAAGGCCATCTGCAAGGACTTGCGCAAAACGCAGATGGAGGGCAGTCGTAAGGTTGTCACGTTGCCGCCAAGGCCCCCACGGCAAGCCAAAGCTGACGGCCAACCCGCGGCCTAACAAGGCGCTCCACCGAACGCCCTCGTTCCTCGCGGTCTTGGAGCGCTGTGTGTCCCTGCAACCGCCACGCCGCCGCCAGCCGAGCGGAGGCATGCCAGGCAAATGGCGATTTGTGTAGAACAAGAAGTTGGGCCACGAGTTTCCTGGATCGGTCAAACTACACGGAGTAGGAGTAGGCGAAGGAGAATGAGGAAGAATCAGGAGGGCAAACTGATAGAGGAGATCTGTTGCGGTAGTGGCCAGGAGTTTCTAAGTGTGTTAAGTCCACTTCACAGGAATTGGCAGCCTGATCCCCTGAAGTGGATATACCGTGGCCAAGCAGACTCATCCTGGAGGCTATTCGCTAAGGCTCATCGCCCTGAGAAGGAGCCCTACCGAGAGTTTGGCGTGCATTGGCAGATCGGGGCAGGCCAGGCTGAGTGGGGAGCCTACGCGGATGCCGAGAAGAAACTGCTGGATCGGTTCAGTCGGGCACTGGATCGTGCGGGGCTAGTGATTCCTGAGAGACCCGAGGTGCTGTTCAAAGGTGTGTCAGAGATCATCTCCAGTGCCGATACTCATCCAGATGCAATCCCTCTACTAGCACTCGCGCAGCACCTTGGATTGCCCACCAAGCTCCTGGACTGGACGAGACAATCGCGTTTTGCGGCGTACTTCGCATCGGCTGATGCCGCGAAAGCGATGTCCGATGGCGCAGATCTAACGGTGTGGTCATTGCGGCTTGATTTTGTTGAGAGCATTGTGAAAAGGGAGGTTGAAAGAACAGCGCTGACGGTCCGCACAGCGCCCGCTTGGAGTAACCCCAACTTGCATGCGCAACAAGGCCTGTTTACGCGATCAGAGGGAGAGAACGCGCACCGCCTAGCAGTGGATGAGATCATCAGCAGAATGGCCGTGGCAGCAGAGTCGTGGGAATACAAGCGGTGGCATGATGATCAAGGCAGAAATCCAAAACTGATCGGGCGACCGGTGATGAGACGGATAACGGTACCCCAGTCAGAAGCCGCCAAGTTGCTTCGACTCGTCGCGCATGAGGGTGTAACCGGGGCGACAATGTTTCCCGGCTACGAAGGGGTGATCCGTGCGCTGCGAGAGGACGGGCTGTGGGACAATCCGCTAGGAGGCAGAAGATGAGTATCGGAAAAATGCCGCCAGCGACAGAGCAAGGCCCAACAACGGCATGCAGGCGGACGGTCGCTACGCGCCCGCCGCTGATGCCGAGCGCTCTGCACAGATAATAGTCGACTGGAAACTGTCAGACATTGACGCACACTGCAAGGAATGACCGATGTTTCAGAACGCATGGCTGGTGGATGTGGGATTTGTCGTGCAGGCGGCCACTGACGGGGGGCGCTTCAAGCTCGACTATCTTGCGGCTCGGAGTTTCCTGGAGAAGCGTTTGGGCAAGACAGACGCCTACCTGTTCAACAGCATTGATTCGTCCCTCGGCGTTCCGCCCGGTTTGAAGGCCTTTTATGAGGTGGTCCAGCGACATGGCTTCAGAGTGCAACTGATCGAGATGACGGGCGATCGCGCGGCCGGCACGCACCGGCAGCAGGGGGTGGACGAGGCCCTGATCTCGCAGTTCGCGGCGTCGGCTCAGATGCCGGGCATCGAGTCCATCGTTCTGACGAGCGGCGACGCACACTTTGTCCCGGCCGTGGAGAATGCCCGGAACAAGCATGGCAGGAAGATCGTCCTCTTCGGCTACGACGTGAACGTCAGCGCGCAACTGAGGGCGGCCGTTGACGAGTTCTGGCCCTTTGAAGCCTACGAGGCAACCCTGGCGCGCACCCAACGCCGCCGTCCGATGCCGGGCCGGCCTCCGTGGTGAATGGCTAGGCACAGTTGCGAGTCCAATAGAACCCGGACACGGAGGGGCAACGGAATTCTGCGGCAACCGAATCAGAAGAAGAATCTCAACGCGTCGAGCGACCCAAGACTCCCCGCGGCGAGATCCCTCACTGCGTTCGGGATGACAGCACGTGGGCGGTACCGGGCGGCATCGGCCATGTTTGGCTGGGTTCAGAGCTGCCCGTGGCAGGACCGCTATTCACCCCAGCAGCACGGCCGCCCATACCATGATCGCGAGCCCAATGGAGAGCATGACCGCGGCCGCCCCAAGATCTTTGGCCCGGCCGGACAGGTCGTGATGCTCCATGCCGATGCGGTCCACCGCGGCCTCGATGCCGGAGTTGAGCAGCTCCACTACCATCACCAACAGCCAACTCCCCACCAGCAACGCGCGCTCGACGCCGGTCTCTCCGAGGCAGAGCCCCAGCGGTGCAACGACGATGAGGACGAGAATCTCCTGCCTGAACGCGCGCTCGTGCCGGGTCGCGGCAACCAGGCCAGCAAACGCGTTCTTGGTCGCGCACCAGAGGCCTGATATGAGGCCCATCTTTTGCATGTCTTGCATGCGTGGGGACTGTACCGCGTCGCTGCCGATCAGTCAAGTTCGTGTCCGCCGGCAGGTCCAAGTCCCTTGGGAGGTCCGGCTCACTGCTCCCCCCCCTCGCAGGGAGGGGGGGGCGGATTCACGAAAAGTGAATGCCGCTTAGGATCGCCTCCAAGACTCGACACACCACCCCCCTGTAAGTCCCCTCTCAGAGGGGGGCACACGCGGATCGAGACTCCTCGCTGCGCCCGGGATAGCATCGAGGGGACGGCGCACACGAGGGCGGTGTGCTATGATAGTGGGCTCTGCGATCCGTTATTCCTACGAGCAAACAGCCTCGACACGACCCATCGGAGGTCCGGCAGAATGAGACTCAACAGACATGCTTGGGCGATGGTCCTGGCCCTTGGCCCGCTTGGTGTCCATGCGGCAGGCCTGGTCGATGACCTGCGCTCGCCACTCCCCACCGTACGTCGGCAGGCGGCGATTGAGTTGGGCCGCGCGGGTGACCGGACGGGAGTGCCCGCGCTGATCGCGGCGCTCTCCGACACAGACAAAGGCGTGCGCCGGGAAGCCGCGAAGGCTTTGGGCGCGATCAAGGACGCCCGCGCAGCGGACGCGTTGATCCAGGCGCTGGATGACAGGGACACGAACGTCAGAGCCTACGCCGCGTACGCACTTGGCGAGATCAAGGAGCCCAAGGCTGCGCCAGGTCTCCTGCGCGCGTTGAAGGACGCGGACTATTGCGTCCGCGACGAGGCGGCTTGGGCTCTGCGCGGGCTCCACGACGCGGATCTTGTTGTGCCTCTCACAAGGGCGCTGGCGCAAGAGGACGCCGACGCCGTTCATATTGCGTGGATTCTGCGCCAGACCGCGGACGCGCACACGATAGACGCGCTCGGCAAGTTGCTGAAGGATTCGACGCCGCTCGCGCGCGTTCGCGCGGTGCAGATTCTTGGGCAGATCGGCAAGCCTGAGACGTTGCCGCCTCTGGTCGCTGCGCTGGAAGACGCGGACCCCAAGGTGCGCATCGCCGCGGTCGAGGCATTGGTCAAGATGCGCGACGAACGGGCGAAGAAGCCGTTGCAGGCGCTGATCGCGCGGGAGCAAGACGCGGCGGTGCGTGACGCGGCCCAAAAGGCGATGAAGATTCTCTCCCAAGAGCGCGACCTCATGGCGTACTGGAGTTTCGACGACAAGAACACGAAGATCGCGAAGGACTTCTCCGAGCACGGCAACGATGGCGAGATCAAAGGCTGCACTCCGGTGAAGGGGAAGGTGGGTTACGCTCTGGCGTTTAGCAAGGGCAAGTTCGTCGAGCTTGGCAAGCCGCGTGCGTTGCCCCTCGCGAACGTGCCGCTCACCATCATGGCGTGGGTGAAATCGGACGCGGACCGTGGGGTGGTGGTCGCGCGCGGGGGGGCGTTTTGCGGGTTCTCGCTCTTCATCAAGGACGGCCTCCCGAAGTTCGGTATCCAAAGAATCCGTGACAAGCCCAGCATCGTGGCGGTCGGGCCGGTCCCGGTCGTGGGCAAATGGGTGCACTTGGCCGGCGTGGTGAAGCGCAACCGCGTCGAGCTGTACGTGAACGGCAAACTCGCCGCAGCGACCAAGTCGCCTGGCTACATCCCTAGCAACGCCGGCCAAGGCATGGAGATCGGCTTCGACGTCGCCAATAGCCCCATCGATATCGTCGATAACTTTGAGGGCATCATCGACGAAGTGAAGGTCTACCGCGCGGCGCTGTCCGCCAAAGACATTGCGAAGCAATGCAGCGGTAACTGAGCAACAGGTAAGGCGCTACGCTTTCTCGCAGACTTCGCTGCGAGAAAGCGTAGCGCCGGCTCGGCGAACGCCTCCGCAGGGCTCGCCCCTGCGGTGCGACGACTGAAAGCCAGATCAACGCCCCCTTGTCCCATTTCCCCCTCTCCTTGCCATTCCGCTCGGCACGCCGAGCGGAATGGCAAGGAGAGGGGGGAAGACAGGTATGGATGTGCTCTGTCTGGCTCCCAGTCATGGCTCCGCACGGACATGCCGTGCGGAGGCCTGGGCGGAACGCAAATAGATTCCGAACGCCAAAACGCGAATTTGTTTCACCCTTGCGGGCGTAAGCGCCTAGCCAAGCACCACATCTGCATGATACTCGCGCCAGATAGGAGCCGCGAAGTGTCATTCTGAGCCCTTCACGTTGGCGACCTGTTGTGCTCGGCTGAAACGTCAGACCACCAACACACACGCGCACACATACTTCTGGAGTTGCTATGAACAGGAACCATCGCATCTATCTGTTTCATATCCTGGTTGCGCTCACGTGGATCACGCTTCCCAGCGTGCAGGCCCAAGGCGCGGACGCACTGGCCGCGGCGGATGGTATCGTGCGTTCGAGCGGCCGCGGGGGGGGCATGTGTGTGGTCGTTGGCCGCCGCGACGCGGACCTTGGCGTCGCCATAGCGAAGCAAGGCAGCTTCGTCGTCCACTGTCTTGCGGCCGACCGTTCGCAGCGGGATCGCATGCGCCAAGCCATTCGGCGGGCGGGCATGTATGGCGACGTGTCCGCACAGACACATGAGGCCGGCAAGCTTCCTTACATTGATAGCTTCCTCAACATTGCGGTTATCGAGTCATGGCCGACACTCACGGAGCGAGGGTTGGCGCTCAAAGAAGTGCTGCGGGTCCTGTCGCCGTTGGGAACGGCGTTCATCGACGCGAAGGCCGGCGCGCGGGCGCGCATCGAGGCCAAGTGCCGCGAGCTGGGCGCGAAAGCGACAAGCTTCGGGCCGGCCGGACGCTGGGTGCGCGTGCAGAAGCCATGGCCCAAGGACATCGACGAGTGGACGCACTATCTCCACGGCCCTGACGGCAACCCGGTCGCGCAGGACGAGGTGGTCGGCCCGCCCAAGCACTACCAATGGATATCCAAGCCCATGTGGCTACGGTCACACGAAACGGATTCGAGCGTGAGCACGCTGGTGACCGCCAGGGGACGGCTGTTCAGTATCATCGACGAGGCGCCGATCAGTCTGGCGGGCCCCTACGCGCCTCCAGACAAATGGGCCCTCGTGGCGAGGGATGCGTTCAACGGTGTGTTGTTGTGGCGGATCCCGATTCGCCGCTGGGGTTGGCGGGAGTGGAAGAAGTCGTGGTTCAGTTGCCGGCCGGGTGACATGCCGCTGAACATTCGGAAGCGGCTTGTGGCCGTGGGCGACAAGGTGTATGTCACGCTGGGCTACCGCGCGCCGGTGTCGGAGATCGACGCGAACACGGGCGAGATCCTCAAAACGTACGCGGCCACCGAGGGCGCAGGCGAGGTGCTGGTGGTCAATGGCGCACTCGTGCTCGCGGTTGTCGACGACTACAAGTGCCGGGTCATGGCTGTGGACGCGGCCAGCGGCAAGACGCTCTGGAAGACGGAAAAGCTGTATGCGGGCACCACGGTGGACTACATCAGGTGGAGGGCCATGCACGGCAAGGTCGAGGCCCCGCGGCTCGACCCCGCGCTAAACTTGGCTACGGACGGCCAGGTCGCCGCGCTCATCGATGGGGACAAGATTGTCTGCCTGGACCTCAAGACCGGAGCGGAAAAGTGGCGAGCCGCGTTCCCAACGGTCGAAGCGGATAAATCGGCAGGGGGGATCAGGGCGCAAGGCAAGCTGTGGAACGGCACGATGATCGTCCGCGACGGAGTCGTCATCCACGCGAGCCCGAACCAACTCGCGGCCTTCTCGGCCGACACCGGCAAGTTGCTGTGGAGCCAGCCGAAGAAGTACATCGGCCACTTGTGGTACGAGTGGAAGGACGTATTCGTGATCGACGGGCTGGTGTGGACGTGGAGTCCAGAACTGGGCCAAGGCACGTTTGATATCGGCCGCGGCCGAAAACAGCGCACGTTGTACCCGAAGTCCGTCAACGGGTATGACGTCCTGACGGGCGAGCTGAAGAAGAAAGTGCCCCTGGGCGCGATATTCAAGGCCAACCATCACCACCGTTGCTACCGCAACAAGGCCACGACGCGCTACATCCTCGCCAGCCGCCGGGGCACGGAGTTCGTCGACCTGAAGGAGGGCAAGCATACGGTGCACAACTGGGTGAGGGGCACGTGCCACGTGGGCATGATGCCGGCCAATGGCCTTCAGTATGCGCCGCCGCATCCATGCCCCTGCTACATCGACGAAAAGCTCAGCGGCATGAACGCTCTCGCTCCAGCAGGCCGGCAGGGCGCAGCAAGCCCAGCGGAGAAGGCGAAGAGGCCACGGCTGGAGCGTGGGCCGGCGTATTCAGAGGTCAGAGGCCAGAAGTCAGAAGTCAGTGATGCCGATTGGCCGGCGTTCCGGCATGATGCCATGCGAACGGGCGCGGCCGCTACGCGGGTGCCGGACCGCGCGGCCCGCGCATGGCGGGTGAAGTTGGGGCGCAAGGTCTCGCCGCCCATCGCGGTGGCCGATCGCGTATACGTCTCACTTGTCGACGAGCATCACGTGGTGTGCCTAGACGCCGCGGACGGCAAGAAGCTGTGGGAGTTCGCAGCCGGCGGGAGGATCGACTCGCCGCCGACGTACTACGACGGCGCGCTGCTGTTCGGTTCCATGGACGGCAACGTCTACTGCCTGCGCGCGAGCGATGGGCAGTTGGCCTGGCGTTTCCGTGCGGCGCCGGAGGAGCGGTTCATGGGCGCGTTTGGGCAGATGGAGTCCGTGTGGCCGGTGCATGGGAGCGTGCTCGTGCAGAAGGGCGTCGTGTACTTCTCCGCGGGCCGCTCATCGGAACTGGACGGCGGCATCCGTGTATACGCCGTTGACGCGGCCACTGGCGAACTGCTTCACCACAAGACGCTGTCAGGGCCGGACTACGCGGCGGGCGACTTCGGGGAAAACTTCAAGCTGCCTATGGGCTCGCTGCCGGGCATTCTCACGAGTGACGGCAAGCGCATCTACATGCGTTCGCTGACGTTTGACTCGAAGCTCGACCTCCAGAGAGGCCGGCCGGCTTTGCAGCCCAGGCATGGCTTCCTCGATGGCACGTACTTCAAACGTGTCCCTTGGACGTACAAGGGCAAGGACCCCGCACGGCTCATCGTCCACGACAAACGGTCCGTGTATTACGTGCGCATGTTCGACACTCTCCGCGGGCTCGACCCGACCGTCTTCTTCACACCCGGGCGCAAGGGCTATCTGCTCTTCGCCAAGAACATGGGAGGCGGGAAACCGACCTGGCAGGGCCGGGTGCCGGTGCGCATCCGCGCGATGGCTCTGACGCCGGAACGGCTGTATGTCGCGGGCCCGCCCGACATCGTCGATCCCCGCGACCCGCTGGGCGCGTTTGAGGGCAGGAAGGGCGGCTTGCTTTACGCCATCGATGCGAAAACTGGAGACAGGGTCCGGGAGTATCGGCTCGAATCGCCGCCAGTCTTCAACGGTTCTGCGGCCGCCCGCGGCCGGCTCTACATCGCAGAGAAAGACGGCAGCCTCGCCTGCTTCGCCGGCCGGTGAGGCGGCGCTATTTACGGGCGAGACGAACCTTGGCTCTCAAGTTCCTGGGGCTTCCATTCCGCCGGTCAATCTGCAATAATAGGTTTCACACAGACGGAGAGACCAAGGGGATTCCGAGAGGGGCTCCCGCCTGCGCTCGCCATTCTGTTCATTCTGCTTGGCGGATTGTTTCTCGAAGGTGCATGTCGCTCCTCGCTCCTCCACCGGCATGAGCAGCCTGACTATAGAAGGAGACCGTCTCCATGACGACTCGTCCTCTCGTATTTGTGGCGGTGATGGCCGCGGCCGCGGCCGCCAATGCCGCCAACGATCCGGTCCTCAACACACCTGAGGCAAAGCTGAGCTACGCCATAGGGCTGGATGTGGCTCGGTCCATCTCCCAACTGGGCGTGGACATGGATGCTGAATTGGTCGCCCGCGGCATCACGGACCGGCTCGCCGGCAAGCCGGCGCTCATGACTGACAAAGAGATGCGCAACACCTTGGAAGCTTTCTTCAAGAAGATGCGGGACAAGCGCGAGCAGGCCGAGAAGGCAAAATCGGCGGGCGCCATTGAGCAAGGCAAGGCGTTTCTTGCGGCCAACGGCAAGAAGGACGGCGTGAAGACCACGGCCAGCGGCCTGCAATACAAGGTGGTCAGAAAGGGCAACGGTGTGCGCCCGAAGGCCGACGATACGGTCTCGGTGCATTACACCGGCAGGCTGATCGATGGCACGGTATTCGACAGCTCGTATAAGCGCGGCCAGCCGGCGAAGTTCCCGGTCAATCGCGTCATTCCGGGTTGGACTGAGGCCCTCCAGCTCATGGATGTCGGCAGCAAGTACCAGCTCTACATCCCCTCGGCACTTGCCTATGGCCCGCGCGGCGCGGGCCCGAAGATCGGGCCCAACTCTACCTTGATCTTCGACGTGGAGCTGCTGAGCATCGAGCCCAAGTAGCCCGTTCATTCATCCACGAACAGAAAAGGCCGCCTGAGCCATGTGGCTCAGGCGGCCTTTGTCGTTCTCGATCGGTGGGCGCGGTGGCGTCCTATTCCTCTGCTTCCTCTGCCACCCGGCCGATCAACTCGCCAAGCGTGTCGATCGCGGTCGCGTCGTCCCGCATGACGACTTGTGCGTTCATTGCGGTGCGCGCGTCGCCATCGTGGACGAATTTCTTGGCCACGAGTTTCTTGCGATCCGAGTGCCGCGCGTCCTTCAGCGCGAGGTAGCCGATGTACACGTCGCACGCGATGTCGCATAGGTTCCGGGCGACCAATTCGGTATAGCTCGCATCATCCTTCTCTCGCACGTGCACCAGACAGGTCTTGAGCGTCTCGAACATGCCCTGGAGGCGCTGCGACAGGCCGATGAGCAACGCATCGTCATAGTCCTCGGCGGCCATCTCTTCAACCACTTCCAGAATCTCGCCGGACATGATGCCCGCGGTCATGGCCACGACCTGAAGCTGTGACGTGCCTTCATAGATCGTGGTGATCCGAGCGTCGCGATAGTGGCGCTCGACGGGGAAGTCTTTCATGTACCCGCTGCCTCCGTGGATTTGGATGGCGTCGGACGAGCAACTGTTCGCGAGTTCCGTGAGGAAGTACTTGGCCATTGGCGTGAGTATGCTGGCCAGCTTGCGGTAGTGCGTTCCCTTGCGCTTGAGTTCGCGCTGCTTGGCCTTGTCGTCGATCTTGCCCTCTTCGAGCACCTTCTCGATGCCCTTGTACATGTCCACGCACCGGCAGGTCTCGTAGAGCAAGGCGCGGCCCACCTCGATTTCGACGCGGTTCTTCACGAGCATCTCGGCCACGGGCGGGATGTCTTGGATCTTCTTGCCGAACTGCTCGCGCTCTGCGGCGTACTTGCGCGCGGCTTTGTACGCGGCTTCGGCCACGCCGAGGCCCTGCGCGGCGATGCCGATGCGCGCGCCGTTCATGAGGGACATGACGTACTTCGTCAGGCCGCGGCGGCGCTGGCCCACGAGTTGTGCGGGCACGTTGTTGAACGCGAGTTCACACGTGGGCACGCCGTGGATGCCAAGCTTGTTCTCAAGGCGCCGCACGCGCACGCCGTCTTTGCCTTCGGCCACGAACATGCTGAGGCCCCGGCCGTCAACCGTGCCCTCCTCGGTGCGCGCGAGCACGAGCAGCACCTCGCCGCAGCCGTTGGTGATGAACCGCTTCGTGCCGTTTAGGCGCCACTCGCCCGTCTCCGGGTCTTCGGTCGCCGCAAGGCGAACGACTTGGAGGTCAGACCCGGCATCGGGCTCGGTCAGCGCCATTGCGCCGGTCACCTCGCCCGTGCAAAAGCGGGGCAGGAACTCTCGTTTCTGCTTTTCGCTTCCGAAGTCGTTGATCGTTTCCGAGATATCTTGGAGGCCGAACACGTTCATGAGCGCGGCGTCGGCCTGCGACACCATCTCGACCATGAAGGTGTATGCGGTGCTGGGAAAGTTGAGCCCGCCGAAGCGCCGCGGCATGGTCGCACCCATGAGGTCGGCCTGGGAGAGGCGATCCAGCGCCTCGGCCATGCCCTTCGGGTAGTCCACGCGGCCGTCGGGGTGCAGCGTCGGGCCTTCGAGGTCGACTTCTTCCGCACGCGGCTCGATGAAGTTGCCGCAGATGTCGCCCACCATGGACAGCACCCGACGGTAGCTGTCGATCGCGTCCTCGAGGCTCGTGGGCGCGTACGCGTATTCCTGGCTGTCCTCGAAGTCCTCGCCTTCCCACAGCTCGACGACTTCGGCCAAGTCGAGGTGGTTGAAGCGGAACTGAATGTCTTCGTTGTCGTCAAAGAAGTTGGGCATGGGAAGTATCCAACGATTAGGATGGTGCGCGATCAATGCGCACGGTTTCGGCTAATGCGAAGCAGGGCGTGGCCAAGACGTAAAGACGTAAAGACGTAAAACGTAAGACGTGAAACGTAAGCGGAGCGGATTGCTGCTTTGGTGCGTCAGGGCCGGAGGGAACGTTGCGTTAATACCTAATTACGTATTGCGTATTGCACGTCCCGCGTCGCATTTAGCCCGCGCATAATCGCGCTCCGAAATACGCAATACGGAATACACAGCAAAAAAACGTCTCAACACACCTGAGGCCTTACACCTTACGTGTCACGCTTCACGTTTTACGCTTTACGCTTCACACTTTCGCTTTGTAGGCCTTGATCATCTTGGGGATGACCTCGAACAGGTCGCCGCAGATGCCGTAGTGGGCGACCGTGAAGATGGGGGCGTCGGGATCGGTGTTGATAGCGATAATCTTGCCGGACTCGGCCATGCCGGCGCGGTGCTGCACCGAGCCGGAGATACCGGCCGCGATGTAGAGCTTGGGGCGCACGGTCGTGCCGGTCTGGCCGACCTGGTGTTCGCGGCCGATGTAGCCGGCATCCACGGCCGCGCGGGATGCGCCGACCTCGCCGCCGAGCACGTCGGCTAGCTCTCGGATGAGTTGGAAGCCGTCTGCGCCGCCCACGCCCGCGCCGCCGGCGACGATGATCGGCGCGGCCTTGAGGTCGACCTTCTTCTCGGCCTTGAAGCGTTCGATCACCTCGGTGACCATGTGCGTGGCGTCGAGTTCGACTGGGATCTCCACGATCTCGCCGGTACGCGTGGCGTCGGGCTCCGTGATTTTCATCACACCCTCGCGCACGGTCGCCATCTGTGGCCGGCTTTCGGGGCACACGATGGTGGCGATGATGTTGCCGCCGAACGCGGGCCGGATCTGGAGCAGCAGGTCTTTGTACACCTCCCCCGAGCGCGGCACTTCGTGGTCGCCGATCTCGAGTTCGGTGCAGTCGGCCGTGAGGCCGGCGCGCAGTTGCGATGCGATGCGGGGGGCGAGGTCGCGGCCAGTCGAGGTCGCGCCGTAGAGCGCGATCTGTGGCTGGCACGACTCGATGAGGTCGGTGATGACCTTCGTGTACGGCAGGACCGTGTAGTCCTTGAGCCGTTCGTCGTCGGCGATGTACACCGTGTCGCAGCCGTAGCTGAACAGTTGGGCCGGCAGCCCTGAAATGCCGCTGCCGAGCACCACCGAGGCCAGCTTCGCGCCCAGCCGGTCCGCAAGTTCCCGGCCCTTGCAGATGAGTTCCAGGCTCACTTCGGCGAGATTGCCGGCATCTTGTTCGGTGAAGACGAGTACGCCAATGTTGTCATTCATGGTTTAGCCAATCGTGTGGTCGGCAATGAGTTCGTGGATCAGTTCGTTGACACCGTCGTCGGTAGGCGGCACATCCTTGAATTCGCCGGCCTTGAGGACGACGCTCTCGATCTTTTTGACCATGGTGGGCGAGCCGTTGCCGCCGATCCTGTCGGGGTCGGCGTTGATAGCCGCCGCGTCGAGTTGTTTCACGAGCAGGCCCTTGGCTTCGAGTTCCGCCACGATTCGAGCGGCCTGCTCGTCGACCCCTTCGCCCGCGTACGTGTCGTCTTGCACGCCCAGTTGCGTCTCGACTTCTTTGTGCACTTCGAGCGGGCAGCGCGCGCGCTTGTACTGCATGAGCAGTTTGGCCGACTGAGGCCGCGGCTCGTTGGCTTCGCCAGTGACCGTGAGCAGAATGGGCAGCTTGCTGCGAAGTTTCTCGAATCCGCCTTCGATGCTGCGCTCGACCTCGATCGTATCGCCATCCAGTTTGAGAACCTTGTCCACATAGGTCACCTGCGGCACGCCGAGCTTCTCGGCCGTCTGCGGGCCCACCTGCGCGGTATCGCCATCAATGGCTTGGAGGCCGCAGATGACTAGGTCGAAATCGCCGAGATGGTGGATCGCCGTGCTCAGAGCGAACGACGTGGCCAACGTGTCTGCGCGTGCGAACTTGATGTCCGTCAGCAGGTAGGCCTCGTCCGCCCCGCGGTAGAGCGACTGGCGCAGCACCTCAGCCGCGCTGGGCAGGCCCATGGTGAGCACGGTGATCTTGCCGCCGTGCTCATCCTTGATCTGGAGGGCCAGTTCCAGAGCGTTGAGGTCTTCGGGGTTGAAGATAGCGGGAAGGGCGGCGCGATTGACCGTGCCGTCCTCCTTCATGGCCTCGCCTGTGATGTTCTTCGTGTCTGGTACTTGCTTGACCAGCACCACCATGTTGTATGGCATAGCTTCAGACCCTACAGAGGGGGGGTGTGGAAGCCTGACTTTGGGCTTCAGGGGGCTTGGAGGAGCGCAGAATTATAGCGAATCGTTGCCGGCCGCGCAAGGCGACGGTGCTGTGTTTTGGCTACGGCGCGGCCGGGCGGCGGGCGCGTGTTGCCCCGTGATTGCCCCGTGATTGCCCCGTGGCGCTGCTTCGCGCACCACGCCGACCAGGTCGCCCCTCGCGTTGGGCCAACGTCGAGCGTCGCCAGCCCGCCCTCAATGTTGCCGGCCGCCACCTGGGCGCGTTCGCGCCCTTCCGCGCTGGACCTACGTGGTGGCCTCGCCGGCCGCAGCCCACTCGCACCCCCGGATGAGCACGCGCTGGAAGGCCGGATCCTCGAACGCGTCCATGCACCCGTCCTTCCACACGTGGCCGAGGATGTTGTGGAAGACGCGGCCCGCGCCGTACTGGCTCACCACGAGCATGGGCTCGTCCTTCCCGGTGCCGCGGGTTGCGGGATCGGAGTACGCGGTCGCGAGCACGCGGATGGGAGCGTTGTGCATGTGCGTGAGGTTGTGGTACAGCTCGTCCCAGTGGTCCTCCATGTCGGGCAGGCCGGCCGTGATGGGGTGGTCGTGGTCGGTGATGGTGACCTTGAAGCGATGCTGCGCGCCATGGCCCGCGCCCTCGCGCCACAGCAGCCCGGCCATGGTCTCGTACTCGACCCAGCCGGGGAACGCGTTGTCCGCCGCATGGAGGATGACCAAGCCCGCGCCGCCACTTACCGCGTCGACGAAGTTCGCCTTTGCCGCGGCGCTCCAGTCCGGGCCGTTGTAGTCCGAGAAGAGGAGCTGATACTGCGCGAGGCCGTCTTTGTCCTCAAGCGTCGACGACGGGTCCTCCGTCACGTCGACCTCGAACAGGCCGGTGTCTTCGAGCAGCTTCTTGCAGAAGGGGGTCGAGAGCTGCCAGTTGTGGTTGTTTGCGCCGGAGAGCAGAAGCGTCTTGATCATTGCAGGGACCTCGTGGGAGCGAGTAGGCGGTTGGCAATTGGCAAGCAGACGGTATCAGAAGCGAGTGATGACGGCAAGAAGGCGAATTATGGCTGGACCCCGTTCGAGGTGGAGCTGACGACTGACGTGACAGCCGGGAAGACGCACTCCGTCGCGGTGCGATGCCAGGACTGGGGCGCGACTTTCACCAAAGGCTTCACGCTGACCAAGGTGCGAGCGGCCCAAGACGTACCTCGGCGACGTGGCCATCGTCACCTCCGTGCGCCAGATGCGGCTCACGGTGAATGGCCTGTGCATGGCCGGCGCCGAGGGCATGGGCGTCGAGGCGGGACAGTATTGCGTGCTCGTGCGGGCCGATCGCGGCCGGCGCTGGACGAATACGGCAGGGCCATGGCGCGGGGCGACGGCCGGCCGGTGGGGGAGGTCGAGATCGCGGCCACGGCGGTCGATGTGTTCCAGAGCGGTACCGTGCAACTCAACGCGGGCATGCACGAGGTGAGCGTGGCGTTCACGAACGACGTCTACCGCGAGGGGGCAGGACCGGAACCTGTACGTCGCCGCAGTGGGCTTTGTGCGCTGGCCGCACACCCGGAGCCACGCGGCTGGAGCTTCGTTACACGTTGCACGTCTCGAACGCGGCCCGCATGGCCGCGAGGGGATCGCCCTTGGGCAGGAACTCGTGGCCCACGTAGCCGTCGTACCCGGTCGCGGCGATCGCGCGCATGACCGCGGGGTAGTAGATCTCTTGGGTGTCGTCCAGGTCGTTGCGCCCCGGGTTGCCCGCGGTGTGGAAGTGGCCGATGGAGTCGATGTGGTCCGTGATCGTGCGGATCAGGTCGCCCTCCATGATCTGCATGTGGTAGATGTCGTAGAGCAGTTTCATGCGCGGCGACCCGACGCGCTTGCACAGCTCGACGCCCCACGGGGTGTGGTCGCATTGATAACCCGGGTGGTTCACTTTGCTGTTGAGCAGCTCCATGCAGAGCGTGACGCCTTTCTCCTCGGCTTTCTTGATGACGCGTGAAATCCCGGCCGCGCAGATGTCGATGCACTCCTCGTCGGTGGCCTCGTCGTAGCGGTTGCCGGAGAAGCAGATGAGGCTGGGGATGTCGTTCTCCGCGGCGAGGTCGATCTTCTCCAGCAATTCGGCCTCGATGCGGTCGTGGTTTTCGGGCCGGTTGAGGCCGTCTGGGAGCGTGCCGTGGCCGCTGACGATGGCGATGCGCATGCCGTGGTCCTTCACGACCGGCCACAGCTCTTGCGGGAGCATCTCGACGGATTGCATGCCGATCTTCGCGGCCTCGGCGATGACTTGCTCGCCGGACAACTCGCCGCGAGAGAAGGGGCCGAATGTGATGGATTGCTTGATGGAGGGCACTTGGGGGCTCCTTTGCTGAGGGGGGGCGTTTCGCGGCGGAGCGGATCCCGAAGCCTCGGGATCGTCCGTCGGAATGCGAAGGCATTCCGCTCCACGAGTGCGTTCTGGCGGCTTCGGCGACAGGCTTGCTCTGTTGCGAACAAGGCCAACGAATGGCAGAATCATGCCAGGCGGATAGCCGTGGATCAAGTCGCGCCGGCGCGAGAATCCCATCGGCACGATCTGCGGGTGTCTGCGGGCATCTGCGATCCCTTTCTGTTCGACCATTCCCTGGGCAGGAGTCTGTCATGTCCCGCCGCTTCGCGTTCGTGTTCACATTGGCGGCTGCGTACCTCGCCGCGGCCGCCGGCCCAGTCGTCATGCCCATCCCCAACGGCGGGTTCGAGGAGGGGCTCAAGGGCTGGACACTCAACGAGCCTACGCCCATGTGTTCGGTCTCGGACGAGCAGGCCGCGAGCGGGAAGTACTCGCTCAAGGTCGTGGACGCACACCCCAAGAACGGCTCGGGCGCGCAAGCCACGCGCGTGCCGATCACGACGCCCGGGCCGTGCGAGCTGCGCGGCAAGGTCTTCCCCGTGTCAGGCGGCGGCCTGGGCATGTACGTGCGCGTGCTGGACAAGGCCGGCAAGCTCTGTATGCCCAGCGACCAGTTCCAGCGCGGGCTCGGCGGCAAGGACAAGAAGTGGAAGCCCTTTTCGCTGACCATCTATCCGCCCAAGGAAGCGGCCTACCTCGAACTGTGGATTCACAGCTACAGCCACGCGCGGGTCGTGGCGTACCTCGATGACTTGCACTTCGTCTTCCTGGGCGCCGGCGCGACGAAGCCGCCTTGGACGCCGCAGTATAAGATTCGCCCTGACGAGAAGGAGAAACTTACCGCCGCGGACGTGGTCGGCCCGGACGGCATCGTCTATCCCAACTGGACGCAATGCGGCGTGCGCGGCGGCATCCCAGACGTGAAGCCGGCCGTGCACATTGCGGACTTCGGCGGCAAGCCCGACGACGGCATTGACGACCACGACGCCCTGGACAAGGCTTGCCAAGCCGCAGGCGAGAAGGGCGGAGGCGCCGTCATGCTCGCCCCCGGCACATACGATCTCGATTGGCCGGTCACCATTCGCCATAGCGGCGTCGTCATCCGCGGCGCGGGCATGGACAAGACGCGGCTCATCTTCCGCTACGCGATCCCGGCGACTGGCGCTACGTTCTACAACCCGCCGGCCGGCAGCCGCGTCGGCCCGAAAACGCGAATCGCCTTGCACTGCAAGCCGGCCGGGCTGATGAAGATGACGATCCTCATGGACGATGTGGTGCTCCGCACGTGGGAGCGCAGCACGCACTCCGGCAACACCTTCGCCACGAGCACGAGCCCGTGGCGCGCGTTCAAGGCGAAGTTGCCCGACGGGCCGCACAAGCTCCGAGGCGTCGCGGAATACAGGGACGGCGCGAAGCGCACCTGCGAGATCGATGTGAGTCTCGACTCGAAGTTCGACGACACGCGCGTCGTGCCGGATTGGCGCGCGGCCATTTCGTTCAAGGGCCGCGGGTGGGCCGGCTACAGAATCAAGCTCGCCCAGGACGGCAAGCGTGGCGCGATGCAACTGGAGTTGGAGAAAGCCGGCGGCCTGAACCTCGGCGACCGCATCCTGATCGACGGCCCGGCGACGAAACGGTGGAAGGCGCTCACGCGCAACAAGTGCAAGTGGGGCATCTACCGGCGCAACGCGTACGAGATCGTGAAGGTCGAGGGCAAGACGGTCCACATCAGCCAGCCGCTGCGCATCGAGTTCCCTGTCATCGACGGTTCATACGTGCAGAGGCTTGCGGTGATCGAGCGCGGCGGCATCGAGGATCTCTACATCGAGCAGACCGAGGACCTCTGGATCACGGCCGTGCAGTTCGACATGGCGTGGAATTGCTGGGCCCGCGGGGTGAAGGTGCGCAAGTGCGGACGTTTCCCGGTGTACGGCCGCTACGCGAAGTGGTGCACGATTCGCGACTGCGTGTTCGACGACGCGTGGTTCAAGGGCGGCGGCGGGACCGCGTACGCGGGCTGGGAGCACTCGTGGGACTGCCTCATGGAGGACGTGGAGACATTCAAGCTGCGGCACGCGCCGCTGTTCCAATGGAGCGCGAGCGGCAACGTGATCCGCCGCGGCGTGTTCCACGATAGCGACGGGCAGTGGCATTCGGGTTGGACCAATGAGAACCTTATGGAGCAGTGCGTCATCACGTCCAAGCGCGGCAACGGAGGCTACGGCTTCGGCCTGTGGGCGTCGCCGCCGGAAGACACCGCGCACGGCCCCAACGGCCCGCGGAACGTGGTGTACAACTGCGACATTTCCTCCCAGCGCGACGGCCTCTGGATGGGCGGCATGAACGAGAATTGGCTGATCCTCTACAACCGATTCGTCGTCGAGAAGGGCAAGGGCGTGTTCGCCAAGACCATGAGCTTCGACCACATCATTAAGGGCAACGTGTTCGTGCTCAAGGACAAGCGCTCGCCCATGGTCTACCTCGCGTCGCCCGATTGCACAGGCGTCGAGTTGGTCGGCAACAAACTCTACGGCGGCAACGGGAAGATCGCCGGCGGGTGGGGCAAACCGGCGGTGGCCAAGGACAACGCGGCGCATCCCCTTGCGGACGCGCCGCGGCCCCGGCCGGCCGTGCCGTCGATCTATGAGTGGCAGAATCGGGAGAGGTAGCCGCACGCGCCAGCGTGCGGGCCTGTTCGTCATGGCGTGACCTCGCATTCGCCCCGCAGCCTGGCGGCCGCGGCTACGCCCGCCTTGTCTTCCCGCGCCTCTACAACTACACTTGGCATAGAGGATTGATTCACTCACTCATCTGCACGAACGAGGAACGCTCCGCATGGCCACCTACATCGCCAAAGGCGGCGAAGACGTCGCCGTCACGCCCGAAGAAAAGGAACAACTGCTTGCCGACGCTCTCGACAAGATCGGCATCAAACCCAAGCGCGTCCTCCTGCTGCCGCCGGACATCACGCGCCTCAACTCCGACGCGGGGCCCATCACGGACATCCTCTATCGCATGCTGAGCCCGACCGCGCAGGTCGACATCATGCCCACGCTCGGCACGCACGTGCCCATGACGCCCGACGAGCTGCGCCACATGTTCGGAGAGAACATCCCCCTCGACCGCTTCCACGTGCACGAGTGGCGCACAGGGCTCGACTACCGCGGCGACGTGCCGGGCGAACTGGTCAAGGAATGGTCTGAGGGCAAGGTCGACTACTCGATTCGCATCGAGGTCAACCGAATCCTTACCGAGGGCAACTACGACCTGGTGCTCTCCATTGGGCAGATCGTGCCGCACGAAGTCGTGGGCATGGCCAACTACACCAAGAACATTTGCGTGGGCATCGGCGGCCAGGACACGATCAACAAGTCGCACTTCCTCGGCGCGGTCTACAACATGGAGCGCATGATGGGCCGCATCGATACGCCGGTGCGCAAGGTCTACAACTACGGTTGCGAGCAGTTTTTGGGCGAGTACCCCATCCACTACGTGCTCACCGTGATGGCCAAGAACCCGGGCACGGGGCTCATGGACATGAAGGGGCTCTACGTGGGCGACGACATGGACACGTTCACCCAGGGCGCGAAGCTGAGCCAGCGCGTGAACCTCGACCTCATGGACGAGCCGCTGAAAAAGGTCGTGGTCTTCCTGGACCCGGAGGAGTTCCGCACCACGTGGCTCGGCAACAAGGCCGTGTACCGTACGCGCATGGCCATGGCTGATGATGGCGAGTTGATCGTGCTCGCGCCGGGGCTGCGGGAGTTTGGCGAGGACAAGGAGATCGACAAGCTTATCCGAAAGTACGGGTACCGCGGCACGCCCGCGACGCTCGACGCGGTCAAGAACAACGACGACATCCAGGCGAACCTGAGCGCGGCCGCGCACCTGATCCACGGTTCGAGCGAAGGCCGGTTCAAGATCACCTATTGCCCGGGGCCGCAGATGACGCTGGAGGAGGTGCGCTCGGTCGGCTTCGAGGCCGCGGACCTCGACGCGATGACGAAGCGCTACGACCCCGCGAAGCTTCAGGACGGCCTGAATACGATGCCCGACGGCGAACAGGTTTTCTACATCAGCAACCCGGCTTTGGGCCTGTGGGGCTTGAAGTGCCAGTTCGCACAGTAGCCTATGTGCCATGCCCGTAACGCCGCCCTCGGCCGCACTCAGACAAAGCGGGAGCGGCCGTCGCAGTAGGCCCGTTGGTAGTAGGGCGATTCATCGCCCGTCTCCGATGCAGGCTCATGGACATTCGACGGGCGATGAATCGCCCTACTACGAGCCTCGTCACCTCGCGCCGCACGCGTCGCCAACGTGTTGCCGTTCCGGCCGCGGTAAGCGGCTACGCCTTTTCGCAGACTTCGCTGCGAAAAAGGGGCGGCTGCCCCGCACTCCAAAGGGCCACGCCGCGGCCTGGACGCCGCAAGCCGAACTCTCGTAACGCCTCGTCCCGATAGCACCCTGGGCAGAGAGCCTACGCAACTTCTTGTTGTTCATGACGGTTCCGGATGGGTAAGGCACTAATGCATCCGACGCCAAATCTCGTCCATGACCGCCGCGTTGCCGACCGCGTTCGAGGCAGGGATCAGGGGCTCGCACTCGCCGGCGACCACCGCGGCCATGTGATCGGCTTCGAGCGTGTAGCGGTTGCCGCCGTTCTCGATCACGATCTCCTCCGCGCCTTGGCCCTTGCGGTCAAGTTGGATGACCGCGCGCGTGTCGTCGCAGGCCCATGGCTTGGGCAGCGTGATCTTGCCCTCCGCGCCCACGACTTCAGCCCACGCGCCCCCGGTATTGCGGATGCCCACGTCGAAATGGGCGATGACGCCGGAGGGGAAGTGGAGGAGGGCGGCGAGGTTCTCGTCCACCCCCGACTCGGGCCCGAGCGTCCACGCGGCCTGAATTTCGTCCGGCTCCTCGCCGGCCACCATGCGGCTGAAGTTGATGCAGTAGCAGCCCACGTCGTACAGCCCGCCCCCGCGCAGGGACAGGTCCGCGCGCACGTTGTAGGCCGGGCCCAAGCCGTAGCAGAAGCAACTGCGCACCGTGCACACGTCGCCGATCGCGCCGGACGCGAGCAGTTCCTGCACCTTGAGCGTCTGGGGATGGCAGCGGTACATAAACGCTTCGAGCAGCACCACGCCGTGCGCGGTGGCCGCGGCGGTCATCTCTTCGCACTCGGCTGCGGTGACGCCCAACGGCTTCTCGCACAGGATGTGCTTGCCCGCCTCCGCGGCTTTGATCGTGGGTTCGCGATGAACGGGGTGGGGCGTGGCGATGTACACCGCGTCCACGTCGGGATCGGCGAGCAAGTCTTCGTACGAGCCGTACGCGCGCTCGAAGCCGTGTTCGTCGGCGAACGCCTTAGCTTTGTCCAGATTGCGGCTGCCCACCGCGAGCTTGGCGCCGCGGGTGCTGCCGTCGAGGCCCTTGGCGAAGGTCTTGGCGATGCCGCCGCAACCGATGATTCCCCAGCGAAGTTGATTTGACATGGGATGCTCCAGGGGGGGTAGGTGTTGGGTGTTCGGAGCGGAACGCCTTCGCGTTCCGACTTGTTTCACGCGGGGGACGGGAGCGGACCCCGAAGTCTCGGGACCGTCCGTCGGAACGCGAAGGCGTTCCGCTCCGGTAGCCGCATGCGCCAGCATGCGGGGGCTGTTGGATTCTGAGTTGCTGGCATAGCGCGATTGGGGTGCTACGTCCAATACATGCGCTTGCCTTTACGTTTCCGTCGGCGCCGGCCTTGCGGCTTTTCTGGCCGGTCGTCGACGGCTTCGCCTTTGAGCTTCTTGAGTTCGATGACCTTGTCTCGCAGTTCGGCCGCGCGCTCGAAGTCAAGCTGGTCCGCGGCCTGAAGCATCTCCGCCTCCATCTCGCGGATCTGTTCCTGGGTGACGTATTGGGCCTCGTCCTCGCCCACGGCTTCACGGGCGACGCGGTTGGCCGCGATCTCTCCGACGATGCCGTCGCGAATCTCCTTCTGGATCGTCTGCGGCGTGATGTGGTGCTGCTCATTGTACGCGAGTTGGATGCGCCGGCGCCGGTTCGTCTCGTCGATCGCGCGGCGCATGGAGCCGGTCACTTTGTCCGCGTAGAGGATCGCCTCCGCGTTCACGTTGCGCGCGGCGCGGCCGATCATCTGGATGAGCGATTGCTCGGAGCGGAACAGCCCCTCATGGTCCGCGTCGAGGATCAGCACCGCCGCGACCTCGGGCAGGTCCAGCCCTTCGCGCAGCAGGTTGATGCCCACGATCACGTCCACGTCGCCGCGGCGTAGATCGTTGAGAATCTCGATGCGGTCCACGGTGTCGACCTCGCCGTGGAGGTAGTGGCAGTTGAAGCCTTCCTCCTGGATGTATTCGCTCAGGTCCTCGGCCATGCGTTTGGTGAGCGTGGTCACGAGCACGCGCTCCTGGCGCGCCACGCGCTTCTCGATCTCCTTGATCGCGTCGTTGACTTGCCCCCTGGCCGGGCGCAACGTGATCTTCGGGTCGATGAGGCCCGTGGGCCGAATCACCTGCTCGATCACTTGGCCGCCCGCGCGCTCCAGTTCATACTCCGCCGGCGTCGCGCTCACGTAGAGCACGCGGTGCATTTTGGTTTGGAGTTCATCCAGACGCAATGGCCGGTTGTCTTGGCACGACGGCAGGCGGAAGCCGTGGTCGACAAGCGTCTGCTTGCGGCTCACGTTCTGCCGGTGCATGGCGCCAAGCTGCGGCATGGTCTGGTGCGACTCGTCGATGACGAGCAAGAACTCCTTGGGGAAGTAGTCCACCAGCGTCCAGGGCGGTTCGCCCGGCGCGGAGCCCGTCAGGTGCCGGGTATACTCCTCGATCCCCGGGCAGTAGCCAGTCTCGACCATCAGCTCCATGTCGTACTTCGTGCGCGTTTCGAGGCGTTGGGCCTCGACGAGCTTGTTCTGCGCATAGAGTTCTTGGAGGCGCTCGTCGAGTTCCTGCTGGATCGAGCGTATGGGCCCTTCGAGTTGGTTCTCGGCGATCACGAAGTGTTTGGCCGGGTAGATCGAGATCTCCTCAGTCGTGTAGCGCACTTCGCCGGTGAGCGGGTCGAGCACAGAGATGCGGTCCACCTC